>DASVMV010000396.1:0-21505 GCA_036384155.1 Micromonosporaceae bacterium | reverse complement strand
CTGGCCCGGGCGGATCTGGTGGTGCCCCGCGGCCTGGAGTCCGGTCTGGCGGAACTCGTCGAGGTCGCGCTGGCCGGGCTCACCGACCGGCACCGGATCGTGCCCGTCGACGTCGCCGGGCTCGACGCGGCGCTGCGGGCCAGTCCGGTGGGCCTGTCGACGATGGGTCGCGGGCTGGATGCCGACCATGCCTACTTTCTCGCCGCCGCGGCGGCCGGCCGACACGCGGCCGCCCTGCTCTGAGCCAACCGGGCGGGCCGGGCGGTCAGCTGAGCAGCACCAGGGCGAGCCAGCCCCCCACAACCAGCAGCAACGCGAGCAACAGCACCCAGGTCGGCACGGTGTACTCGCCGCGCCGGTTGCGCGTGATCTCGTCGACGATCTTCTGACGGCGTCGTTCCAGCCGGCTCACTCGGGCCTGCTGGGGTGCGCGCTCGGCCCCATCGGGCGGCATGCGGTCGGGTGTGCTCATGGCGTGGCCGAGCCTACCGCGCCTCACATGCTGGCGATGAGCCGCTCGACCCGCTCGTCGTACGCCCGGAAGGGGTCCTTGCACAGCACCGTGCGCTGCGCCTGGTCGTTGAGCTTGAGGTGCACCCAGTCGACGGTGAAGTCGCGCCGCTTCTCCTGGGCGTGCCGGATGAACTCCCCGCGCAGGCGAGCACGCGTGGTCTGCGGCGGCGTCTCCTTGGCCTCGAAAATCTCCGGATCGGTGGCCACCCGATCGACCTGGCCGCGGCGCTCCAGCAGGCCGTACAGGCCCCGGCCCCGGCGCAGGTCGTGATAGGCCAGATCCATCTGCGCCACCCGCGGGTGCGACAGCGGCAGGTCGTGCCGGGCCCGGTAGTTCTCGATCAGCCGTAGCTTCGTGACCCAGTCGATCTCCCGACCGACCGGCTCCAGGTCACCGGTCTCGACCGCCCGAAGCACCCGGCCCCACAGTTCCACCACCCGCTTGGCCGTCTGGTCGCCGCCCCGGCGCTCGACGAACTCGCTGGCCTTGGTCAGGTACTCCTGCTGGATTTCCAGGGCGCTGATCTCCTTGCCGGACGCCAGGCGAACCTTGCGCCGCCCGGTGATGTCGTGGGAGACCTCACGGATGGCGCGGATCGGGTTCTCCAGCGACAGGTCGCGCATCACCACCCCGGCTTCGATCATGCGCAGCACGATGTCGGCGCTGCCCACCTTGAGCAGGGTGGTGACCTCGTTCATGTTGGAGTCGCCGACGATGACGTGGAGCCGGCGGTAGCGCTCGGCGTCGGCGTGCGGCTCGTCGCGGGTGTTGATGATCGGACGCGACCGCGTGGTCGCCGAGGACACCCCCTCCCAGATGTGCTCGGCCCGCTGGGACAGGCAGAACACGGCGCCGCGCGGCGTCTGCAGCACCTTGCCCGCGCCGCAGACCAGTTGCCGGGTCACCAGGAACGGGATCAGCACGTCGGCCAGCCGGCCGAACTCGCCGTGCCGGGACACCAGGTAGTTCTCATGGCAGCCGTACGAGTTGCCGGCGGAGTCGGTGTTGTTCTTGAACAGGTAGATCTCGCCGGCGATCCCCTCGTCGTGCAGCCGCTTCTCCGCGTCGACGAGCAGGCCCTCCAGGATCCGCTCGCCGGCCCGGTCATGGGCGACCAGGTCGGTCACCGAGTCGCACTCGGGGGTCGCGTACTCCGGGTGGGAGCCCACGTCGAGATACAGCCGGGCGCCGTTGCGCAGGAAGACGTTGCTGGATCGTCCCCAGGACACGACCCGGCGGAAGAGATAGCGGGCCACCTCGTCCGGCGACAGCCGCCGCTGGCCGCGATAGGTGCAGGTGACGCCGTACTCGGTCTCGAGGCCGAAGATTCGCCGCTCCATGGTGTGACACTAGCCGCCCGGAGCGCCGGACGGTCACCATCGGGAGCGCGGCGTGGCCGCGTTCGAAGCGCAGGTGGGGCCGGGCAGCGGCCCCGGTCAGCGCAGAAGGTCGAGCAGGTAGCGGCCGTACCCGCTCTTCACCAACGGCTCGGCGAGCGCCCGCAACTGGGCGTCGTCGATCAGTCCGGCCCGCCACGCCACTTCCTCGACGCAGCCGATCTTGAAGCCCTGCCGCTCCTCGATGACCCGCACGAACTCGGCGGCCTGCATCATGGAGGTGAACGTGCCGGTGTCCAGCCAGGCGGTGCCCCGGTCGAGCACGATGACGCTCAACTCGTCCGCCTCGCGGTACGCCTCGTTGACGGCGGTGATCTCCAGCTCGCCCCGGTCGCTCGGCTTGAGTCCTGCGGCGATCTCCACCACCCGGTTGTCGTAGAAGTACAGTCCCGGCACCGCGTACCGGCTCTTGGGAGTAGCCGGCTTCTCCTCGATCGAGAGCACGCGGCCGTGCTCGTCGAACTCGACGACCCCGTACTCCTGGGGGTTGGCCACCGGATAGGCGAAGACCCGCCCGCCGACGAGTTCGCCGTGGGTGGCAAGCTGCCGGCCGAGGCCGCCGCCGTGGAAGATGTTGTCGCCGAGGATCAATGCGACGGCATCGTCGCCGATGAAGTCCGCCCCCAGCACGAACGCCTGGGCGATCCCTTCCGGCCGCTCCTGCGCGATGTAGGTCAGGCTCAGGCCGAACTGGCTGCCGTCGCCGAGCAGGCGCCGGAACTGCGACTGATCCTCCGGCGTGGTGATCACGAGGATGTCGTGAATACCCGCCATGATCAGGGTGGACAGCGGGTAGTAGATCATCGGCTTGTCGAAGATCGGCATGAGCTGCTTTGAGACGGCCTGGGTGACCGGCCACAGCCGCGAGCCGGTGCCGCCGGCAAGGACTATTCCGCGCACTGGCGCAGCGTACCGGCTCGGCGGACCCCGCGGCGTCGGCAACCTGGCGGAAAAGCGCGGCAGCGGCCGTCCGAGCGGTCCGGTCGCGTAGACTCACGAATCCGTGAGGATTCTCGTCACCGGGGGCGCCGGTTTCATCGGTTCGGAGTACGTCCGGATGCTGCTGACCGGCACCGGTCCGCAGCTCGCGCCGAGCATCATCACGGTACTCGACAAGCTGACCTACTCCGGAAACCGGGCCAATCTGGATCCGGTGAAGCACGATCCCCGGCTGCGGTTCGTCACCGGGAACATCTGCGATGCGGCCCTCGTCGACGAGGTCGTCGCCGGCCACGACGTGATCGTGCACTTCGCCGCCGAGTCCCACGTGGACCGCTCGATCGCGGGCGCCGGGCCCTTCGTCGTCACCAACGTCGTCGGCACGCAGACCCTGCTCGACGCGGCGCGGCGGCACGGCGTCGACCGGTTCGTCCACGTGTCCACCGACGAGGTGTACGGCTCGATCGACGAAGGTTCCTGGACCGAGACCTGGCCGCTGTCGCCCAACTCGCCCTACTCGGCCTCGAAAGCGGGCTCGGACCTGATCGTGCTGGCCTACCACCGCACGTACGGAATGGACGTGGTGCTCACCCGCTGCTCGAACAACTACGGGCCGTACCAGTTCCCGGAGAAGGTCATCCCGCTCTTCGTCACCAACCTGCTCGACGGCGGCACGGTCCCGCTGTACGGCGACGGCGGCAACGTGCGCGACTGGCTGCACGTGCACGACCACTGCGCGGGCATCGCACTCGTACAGGACAAGGGACGCCCGGGCGAGGTCTACCACATCGGGGGCGGCACCGAGCTGACCAACAAGGAGCTCACCGAACGGCTGCTGCAGGCGTGCGGTGCCGGTTGGGAGCGGGTCGTGCCGGTGGCCGACCGCAAGGGCCACGACCGGCGCTACTCGCTGGACATCTCGAAGATCAATGAGGAGCTTGGGTACGCCCCGAGCATCGACCTCGACCGCGGACTCGCCGAGACCGTGCAGTGGTACCGGGACAACCGTGCCTGGTGGGAGCCGCTGAAGGCGACCGGCCGTGTGCCGTCAGGCCCCTCCCCGTCATGAGCCGCTGGCTGGTCACCGGCGCCGGCGGCATGCTCGGCCGGGACCTCGTGGCCGTCCTTGCCGCCCGCGAAACCGTTCGGCTCACCGCGGCCACCCGGTCGGACCTGGACGTCACCGACGCCGCCGCCGTCACGTCGGCCGTCGCCGGACACGACATCGTGATCAATGCGGCGGCCTGGACGGATGTGGACGGCGCCGAGGCCGACGAGGCGGCGGCCACCGCGGTCAACGGCGCCGGCCCGGCGAACCTGGCCGCCGCCTGCGCGACCGGCGGTGCCCGGCTGGTGCACGTCTCCACCGACTACGTCTTCGCCGGTGACGCCGGCCGGCCGTACCCGGAGGACGCGCCCACCGGGCCGACCAACGCATACGGCCGCAGCAAACTGGTCGGTGAGCGGGCAGTCGCGCGGAACCTGCCGGACGCCGGTTACATCGTGCGCACCGCCTGGCTCTACGGCGCGCACGGCCGGAACTTCGTGACGACGATGCTGCGGCTCGCCGGCGAGCGGGACGTGCTGGACGTCGTCGCCGACCAGCAGGGCCAGCCGACCTGGTCGTACGCCCTCGCGCAGCAGCTCGTCGCCCTCGCCGACGCCGCGCTCGCCGGCGGGGCCGGGCCGGGCGTCTACCACGGGACCGCGGCGGGCCAGACGACCTGGTACGGACTGGCCCGCGAGGTCTTCTCCCTGCGCGGGCTCGACCCCGACCGGATCCGCGCTACCACGAGCGACCGCTATCCGCGCCCGGCGCGGCGCCCGTCGTTCAGCGTGCTGTCACACGGCAGGTGGTCCGCGGCGGGTCTCAAGCCGATGGGCGACTGGCGCGACGGCCTCGCTGAGGCACTGGCGCAGCTGCCCGTCCCGCATCCCTCCCCCGTGAACGCGCGGCCCCGACCCCGATGACCGGCACCGCCTTCGACCCGCTGCCGGCGAATGGACACCGCGGTGGTTCGCGGGTAGTGGTCGGTGCCCCGCCGGGTCGGGTAACTGGCGCCATGCTTCGCGACTGAATGTAGTTAGCTCGGCACGCGCGGTGACAGAACGTGACTACCATGGTCGCAGCCGGTCTGCCTACGGGGGACCTGCGTGAACGGCAACTTCGACGACGTACGGATTTGCAGTACGCCCTGGCCCGTCCGCACGCCCGCTACTCGACTGGTGAACCAGCCTCCGATGCGCTCGCGACTCAGCTGCCCCGTTTGGTGGAAGGTCACATGAAGCTCACCCTCGTCACCGGGTTGACCGGCCTGCTTCTGTTGGCCGCGTTCATGGAGCTGCTGCGCCGGCGTCAGCTCCGCGAGAAGTACGCGTTGCTGTGGCTCGGCGTCCTGCTGATCATCGTGCCGTTGTCGCTGTTCCCCCGGCTCCTCGACAACGTTGCCGGCTTCTTTGGGGTGGTGTCGGGGGTCAGCCTCGTTCTGTTCCTCGGCGTCGTCTTCCTGCTCCTGGTATGCCTGCACCTGAGCTGGGAGGTCAGCCGCCTGGAGGAGGAGACTCGCACGCTGGCCGAGAATTTCGCTCTGCTGCGTACGGAGGTCGGGGTGCAGCGAGCGGTCCGCGACGACCTGGTGTCAACCGATGGTTAACGGCCGGCGAGTTCTCATCATCATTCCCGCCCTCAATGAGGCGAGCTGCATCGGTGGCGTCGTCCGGGAGGTGCGCGGCGAGCTGCCCGAGGTGGACGTTCTGGTGGTCGACGATGGTTCCACCGACCGCACGTCCGCGGTCGCGGCGGCCGCGGGCGCCATCGTCGCGACCCTCCCCTACCATCTCGGTGTCGGCGGGGCCATGCGGGTGGGATACCACTACGCCCGCGACCACGACTACGACGCCGCGATCCAGGTGGACGCGGACGGGCAGCACGACCCGCGCTACGTGCCGAAGCTCGTCGATCTCCTCGACGACTGCGACCTCGTGATCGGGGCCCGCTTCGCCGGAGAGGGCGACTACCGGGTCCGGGGCCCGCGCCGGTGGGCGATGATGGTGCTCTCCGTCGTCCTGTCCTGGGTCGCGCGCACCCGCCTCACCGACACGACCTCCGGATTCCGCGCGGCCAACCGGCGGGCCATTGGCATGTTCGCCGCCTGGTACCCGACGGAGTATCTCGGCGACACCGTGGAGACCCTGGTGTACGCGGCGCGCCGTGGATGCCGTATCCGACAGGTCCCGGTCGCGATGCGGCGGCGACTGGCGGGCATCCCGAGTCACTCGCCGGTCCGGGCGATGGTTTACCTGGGCCGGGCGTTCGCGGTGCTCACGCTGGCCCTCACGCGCCGGTGACATGCGCCGCCTGCTGAACCTCGCCCCGCCGGGCACGGCGGCGGTCGGCACGGGGCTGGCGCTGCTCGGGGTGGCGTCCTACATCCACCTTGCGGTGGCGGGTCACCGCCTCAGCGAAGGCGACTACTCCTCGCTGTCCGTGCTCTGGTCGATCGTCTTCACCGTCGGCCCCGGCCTGTTCCTGCCGGTGGAGCAGGAAATCGCCCGCCTGGTGGCCACGCGACACAGCCGCGGTCTGCCGCCGGGTCCGGTGGTACGGCAGGGCGCCGCCCTGGCGGCCGCGGTCCTGGGCACGCTCCTGGTGATCATCTACGCCGCGCGGACGGTCCTCGCCGACCTGCTCTTCGCCGGGAGCATTGCCATGGTGGCCGTGCTCGCCGGGTCGCTGACGGCGCTGGCCGTGGCGCACACCACCCGGGGGCTGCTCGCTGGGCTGACGTTCTTCCCGTCGTACGGCACCCAGCTGGGTGTCGACGGCAGCCTGCGTATCGCGGTGGTGGCCGTCCTCGGTGTGGCGGGGGTCGACTCGCCCATTTGGTACGGGCTGGTGCTGGTGGTCGCCCCCGTCGCCGCGGTGGCGATGACAACGCGTCCGGTGTGGTCGCGGCTCGGCTCTGGATCGCCCATCGGATGGCGACCGCTCCTGCACGGACTCGGGCTGCTCACCGTATCCAGCCTGCTGTCGCAGGCCGTCGTCAACGTCGGTGTGATCAACGTACGGCTCCTCGCTCCGGCTGACCTGGTCGCCGCCGGGGCGCTGCTGTCCGCTCTCGTGCTGGTACGGGTCCCCCTGTTCGTCTTCGCCTCGCTGCAGGCGTCGCTGCTGCCGGTATTAGCGGCCGCGACGGCGATCGGCGACACCCCCACGTTCCTTGGCATGCTCCGCAGGGCGCTGGGCATCGTGACGGCGCTCGGACTGGCCGGATCGCTGCTCGGGGTCCTGCTCGGCCCCTGGCTCGTACGGGTGCTCTTCGACGCCCCCGACGTCGTCGGTCACGGCGACTTCGCCTGGCTGGGTGCGGCGACCCTGGCCTACCTGTGGTCGATGGTCCTCGGTCAGGCGCTGCTGGCGCTCGGCCGGCACCGCGCGCACGCCGTCAGCTGGCTGGCGGGGGCCGGGTGCCTCGGTGCCGCGACGCTGGTGCCGCTGTCCCTCATCGTGCGGGTGGAGGTGGCGTACGCCGTCGGCTCCGTGGCGGTCGCCGCCATCATGGGCGCACTTCTCCGGCGAACCCGGCGGCCGGCGCAGCGCGCCGTTGTCGGCGTCGCCACCCCCGGCGTCACCGGTCGGACGCGATGAACCATCCGGGTGTCACCGCCGTCATGCTGGCGTACGGACCCGAACCGTGGCTCGTACCGGCCGCCCGGGCGGCGCTCGCGAGTACCGATGTCGACCTCGATCTCGTAATCGTCGACAACGGATGCATCGGCGACGCCGTCGACATCGTCAAAGGGCTTCCCGGCGTCCGGGTGCTCCGGCCAGTGGAGAACGCCGGCTTTGCCGGTGGCTGCCGGCTGGGCGCGGCCGAGGCGACCGGCGACTATGTCGCCTTCGTCAACTCCGACGCGATCGTCGCACCCGACGCGCTGGCCAAGACGATCGCGGTGGCCGCCGAAGAGGGTGTCGGCGCCGCGATGGCCTCGATCCGCCTGGCCACCGACCCCGATCTGATCAACACGTCAGGCAACCCGCTGCACTTCACCGGCCTGTCCTGGGCGGGCGGCAACGGCGAACCGGTGACGGCGCATGCGCACCGGCGCCGCGTGCCCGCGCTCAGCGGCTGCTGCTTTGTGATGCGACGAGACCTGTGGCGAGAGCTGGACGGCTTCCCGGCGGAGTACTTCGCCTACCACGAGGACACCGAGCTCAGCCTCCGCTTGTGGCAGCGCGGACTGCGACCGCAGTACGTGCCGGACGCGGTCGTCCTGCACCACTACGAGTTTTCCCGCAACGAGGGCAAGTTGTACCTCGTCGAGCGCAACCGGCTCATCACCCTGCTCACCGCGTACGAGGCCCGGACGCTGGTGGTGTTGGCCCCGGTCCTTTTGCTCACCGAGGCCGCCATGCTGGTCGCGGCGCTCGCCGGGGGCTGGATCGGCCCGAAGCTGCGCGGCTGGGTATGGCTCTGGCGCAACCGCGGCTGGCTTCGGGGGCGGCGGCGGGTGCTGCAGGCGCAACGGCGGGTGCCCGACGGCGTGATCGCCGAGGTGATGGCCGCCCGTGTCACGCCATCCAATGTCGACGCTCCGCCGGGCATCGGCGTTTTCAACGCGATCGCCGGCGCCTACTGGGTGGTGGCTCGGCCGTTGCTCCGGCGGCGGTGAGGGCCAGGGCCGGCGTTCCGCCGCCGGATCACTGCTGGGTGCCGTCCCGATCCTCCAGGTCGGCCGACGCCGCGGACGACGTGGGCTTGTGGGGTCCCTCGGTGGGCGCCTGCGGCTGCGGCGGCCGCGGCTCCTCGGCTCCGGCCACCGCGCGCTCGGCCTGCTCGCCATTCAACAGCGCGACCAGGGCCGCTCCGGTGATCCGGCGGAACGTTCGACCCGGCCGGCGCCGGTCGAGGACGGCGACCTCAAGCTGGTTCGCCGCGATGGTGCGGGCCGCGCCGCCTTCACCGCCGACGCTGCCGAGCGCCTGAACGGCCAGCTTGACGGCCGCACCGAGGGACATGTCGGCGGAATGGTTGGCGCGCAAGGCACCGGCGACCGCCTCAGCCTGGCCGCCCATCGCCATGCAGCCGGGCTCGTCGTTGACCGAGCCGTCGTAGGTCAGCCGGTAGAGCTCGTCGTCGTCCGGGGTGGCACCCACCTCGGCGACGCAGATCTCCACCTCGAACGGCTTCGACTGCTCGGTGAAGATCGCACCGAGCGTCTGGGCGTAGGCGTTGGCCAGCGCGCGGCCGGTCACGTCCCGGCGGTCGTAGCTGATGCCGTTGAGGTCCGCCATCCGCACCCCGGCCCGTCGGAGGTTCTCGAACTCGTTATAGCGGCCGACGGCGGCGAAGCCGATCCGGTCGTAGATTTCGCTGACCTTGTGCAGAGCGCTGGAGAGGTTTTCGGCCACGAAGAGAACGCCGCCTTCATAGCTGAGCACGACCGCGCTGCGGCCCCGGGCAATGCCCTTGCGGGCCAGCTCGGAGCGGTCGCGCATGATCTGCTCGGGCGAGGCGTAGAACTGCATGGCCACGGCGGGTTTCTCCTTTGTTGGACGACGGTGGGCTGGCGGTCGCGGCTCAGCCGCCCGGGTTCTCCATCCGGGCGGCGACCACCGCTTCGGCGATCGGCGCCGTCTCGGCCTCGGTGAGCCGATGGGTGCCTTCCGCCGTCGCCCGCATGACCACGGGGAAGATCCGGCGGGTCAGGTCGGGTCCGCCGGTGGCGGTGTCGTCGTCGGCGGCGTCGTAGAGCGCATCGATGGCCAGGCGCACGGCGTCGTCAATGGACAGGCCCGGCCGGTACCGCTTCTTCAGCGCGGACTTCGCAAAGATCGAGCCGGAACCGATCGCGTCGTATCCGGTCTCCTCGTACGGGCCGCCGGTGACGTCGAAGCTGAAGATCCGGGCGGCTTTCGCGGGGTCGGTGGCCGCCAGGTCGTATCCGGCGAACAGTGGCACCACGGCCAGGCCCTGCATCGCGGCGCCGAGATTGCCGCGGATCATCGAGGCCAGCCGGTTGGCCTTGCCGTCGAGGGAAAGCATCGCTCCCTCGATCTTCTCGTAGTGCTCCAGTTCGACCTGGAAGAGCCGGATGAGCTCGATGCCGATGCCGGCGGTGCCGGCCATGCCGACGAGCGAGTAGGCGTCGGCGGGGTGCACCTTCTCGATGTCACGCTGAGCGATGAGGTTGCCCATGGTGGCCCGCCGGTCACCGGCCATGACCACACCGCTGGGCGTGGCGACGGCGACGATCGTGGTGCCATGCGGCGCGAGGTCGGCGGCCATCCCCGGCGGCAGCGGCCGGCGCCCGGGAAGCAGGTCGGGGGCGGCCATCGTCAGGAACTGCGTGAACGAGGACGTCCCCGCGTTGGTGAACACATCTGGTAGACGCCCGGATGGATCAAAGCCCGCTGCCACGTGGCTCCTCTCAGATACGTGATCGCCCTGGCCAGCCGCGTGGGACCGGCACGGAACTGGCCAAGACCACCGTTGCAGTTGAAGCAGAGTATCCCGCGCACCCATCCGGTGCGATCATCGTGGTCCAGGTGTTGCGGATCGGCAGCGGCGCAGCCGCCCAGACGCCGCCCTGCTCGCCGAGGAGCTCAGCGAACACCTTCTCCCCGATGCCCTACCTGCGGGTCAGGCGGTCATGCCGGGAGGACACGCTGCGCATAGATTGGGGAGGAATGGTACATATAGGATCATTCCCCTCCTTTCTGGACGTAGCCCCTGACGAATTCCTCTGCGTTCTCCTCAAGTACGGAGTCGATCTCATCGAGGAGGTCGTCGACATCCTCGGTGATCTCGGCGTGCCGCTCCGCGACCTCGGGATCGACCTCGGTCGTGACGTCCTCGACCTCCTGGTCGCGGCGGGCCTTGCCGGACTGCGACTGGCCGCCGCTGTCACGAGTAGCCATGCGTGCCTCCTCAACTCGCCTGGGAGAAACCTACCTCGCCGCGGTGACCGATCGACGCTCCGGCGACGGTCAGCTGCCGGTGATCGCCTCGAGCAGGTCCTTGGCGCTGGGGCAGCGGTCGAACAGCGCTTCGACGTGCTTCCTCGTGCCCCGCTCGGGCTCCATCATGGGCACCCGGACCAACGACTCGCGCCCGACGTCGAAGATGACCGAGTCCCAGCTGGCCGCCACCACCTCCGAGGGGTACTGGGCCAGGCAGCGGCCCCGGAAATAGGCCCTCGTGTCATCGGGCGGCTCGACCATGGCCGACCGGGTCTCCTCGTCGGTCAGCAGCCGGGCCATCGAGCCGCGGGTCACCAGCCGGTGGTAGAGGCCCTTCTCGGGGCGCACGTCGGAGTACTGCAGGTCGACCAGTTGCAGCTTGTGGGAGGCCCAACCCAGCCCCTCCCGCTCCCGGTAGCCCTCGAGCAGCCGCAGCTTCGCCACCCAGTCCAGCTCGCCGGCACACAGCATCGGGTCACGGCCGAGCCGGTCGAGCACACCCTCCCACCGGTCGAGCACATCGGCGGTGGCCGGATCGACATCGTCGCCGTACCGCTGGTCGACGAACTGGCGGGCCCGCTCGAGGTACGCCCACTGCAGGTCCAGCGCGGTCAGGCGGCGACCGTCGCGCAGGCGTACGAGGTGGGTCAGCCCGGGATCGTGGCTGATCGCCCGCAGCTCGGCGACCGGGTCGGAGATGCCGAGGTCGGGCGTGAGCGCCTTCTCTTCGATCAGGGCCAGCACCAGTGCCGTCGTGCCGACCTTGAGGTAGGTCGAGATCTCGGACATGTTGGCGTCGCCGATGATCACGTGCAGCCGGCGGTATTTGTCGGCGTCGGCGTGTGGTTCGTCGCGGGTGTTGATGATGGGTCGCTTGAGCGTCGTCTCCAGGCCCACCTCGACCTCGAAGAAGTCGGCCCGCTGGGAGATCTGGAAGCCGGGCTGTGCGCCGTCCTGGCCCATCCCGACCCGGCCCGCACCACACACCACCTGCCGGGTCACGAAGAACGGGGTCAGGAAAGCGACGATGTCGGCGAACGGGGTCTGCCGGCGCATCAGGTAGTTCTCGTGCGAGCCGTAGCTGGCACCCTTGTTGTCGGTGTTGTTCTTGTAGAGATGGATCGGGTGGGTGCCCGGGATGGTGGCCGCCCGCCGGGCCGCCTCGGCCATCACCCGCTCGCCGGCCTTGTCCCAGCGCACCAGATCCAGCGGGTTGGTGACCTCGGGCGTGGAGTACTCCGGATGAGCGTGGTCGACGTAGAGCCGGGCGCCGTTGGTCAGAATGACGTTGGCCAGGCCCAGATCCTCGTCGGCCAGCGCCTCCGCCGGGTCGTACGCGGCCCCGGAGTACGTGAACCCGCGCGCGTCGCGCAGCGGCGACTCCTCCTCGTAGTCCCACCGGGCGCGGCCGCCCCGGTTGAGTTCCGGGCGGGCGCCGTAGGCGTTGACCACCTGTGAAGAGGTGACCATCGGGTTGGCTCCGGCCTGGCCGGGCACGGAGATGCCGTACTCCACCTCGGTGCCCATGATCCGCCGTACGCTCATGCCGCCGCCTCGCTCCGCTCGCTCATCCCATCAGCCCACTCTGCTCGCGTCCGCGCCTGCCCGATGCGTCACCCATGGGTTGAGAGTAGTCCGCCCCACCGACGAGAGAGCCGCGGAAGCGCGGCATGGACGCGTGGGTGCGGACCGCCGACGACGCGGCACGGCGGCGCCGGAACGCCGCCGCGCCGCGTCGCACGCCTACAGGTACTGCCCGGTGTTGCTGGCCGTCTCGATCGACCGTCCCGCCTCGGCTCCCTTGCCGCCGGACACGAGCGTGCGGATGTAGACGATCCGCTCGCCCTTCTTGCCCGAGATGCGGGCCCAGTCGTCGGGATTCGTCGTGTTGGGCAGGTCCTCGTTCTCCCGGAACTCGTCGACGCACGCGTCGAGCAGATGCTGCAGCCGCAGCCCCTGGCGACCGGAGGAGAGGAACTCCTTGATGGCCATCTTCTTGGCTCGGTCGACGATGTTCTGGATCATGGCGCCGGAGTTGAAGTCCTTGAAGTACAGGACCTCCTTGTCGCCGTTGGCGTACGTGACCTCGAGGAAGCGGTTCTCCTCGGTCTCCGAGTACATCCGCAGAACCACCGCCTCGATCATGGCGGCGACGGTCGCCTGCGGATCGTTGCCATGCTCGGTCAGGTCGTCGGGGTGCAGCGGCAACCCGGTGAGGATGTACTTGGAGAAGATGTCCCGGGCCGCCTCGGCGTCCGGCCGCTCGATCTTGATCTTCACGTCGAGCCGGCCGGGGCGCAGGATCGCCGGGTCGATCATGTCTTCCCGGTTGGACGCGCCGATGACGATGACGTTCTCCAGCCCCTCGACGCCGTCGATCTCGCTGAGCAGCTGCGGAACGATCGTGTTCTCCACGTCGGAGGAGACGCCGGAGCCGCGGGTGCGGAACACCGAGTCCATCTCGTCGAAGAACACGATGACCGGGGTACCCTCGCCGGCCTTCTCCCTGGCCCGCTGGAAGACCAGCCGGATGTGCCGCTCGGTCTCGCCGACGTACTTGTTGAGCAGCTCCGGACCCTTGATGTTGAGGAAGTAGCTGGTGTGCTTCTCCTCGCCCCGCCGCTCGGAGATCTGCTTGGCCAGCGAGTTGGCCACCGCCTTGGCGATCAGGGTCTTGCCGCAGCCCGGCGGCCCGTAGAGCAGGATGCCCTTCGGCGGCCGCAACTGGTATTCGCGGAACAGGTCGGCGTGCAGGAACGGCAACTCGACCGCGTCCCGGATCTGCTCGATCTGCGCCTGCAGGCCGCCGATGTCGGTGTAATCGACGTCGGGAACCTCTTCGAGGACGAGTTCCTCGACCTCGCTCTTCGGGATGCGCTCGTACGCGTAGGCCGAGCGGGGCTCGATCATGAGCGAATCGCCGGGCCGCAGCGGCGCGCCGATCAGCGATTCGGCGAGGTGGACGATGCGCTCCTCGTCCGCGTGCGACACGACCAGCGCCCGGTCGCCCGATCCTCCCATCGGGCTGTCCAGCACCTCCTTGAGCATGACGACCTCACCGACCCGCTCGAACCCGAACGCGTCGACGATGTTGAGGGCGTCGTTGAGCAGCACCTCCTGGCCGCGGCGCAGGTCGGCCGCGTCGAGCGACGGCGACACCGCGACGCGCAGCTTGCGGCCGCCGGTGAACACGTCCACGGTGCCGTCCTCGTGGCGGGCGAGGAAGATGCCGTACCCGTTCGGCGGCTGCGCCAGCCGGTCGATCTCTTCCTTGAGCGTGACTATCTGGGCCCGCGCCTCCTTGAGAGTGCTGACGAGCCGGTCGTTGTTTTCGGTCAGCCGTGACAGTTGGGCCTGGGTCGCCGCCAGTCGTTCCTCGAGCTGACGGACGTGCCGAGGGCTCTCGGTCAACTTGCGCCGTACCAGGGCGAGTTCCTCCTGAAGGAACGCGACCTGGGTGGAGAGATCGTGGGCTTCCTTCTCCCACCGTGCGGCGCGCGAGTCCGCGTCGTCGCTGCGTGCCACGTCCCACCTCCCCGGGGGCTTGAACGTTCTGCCCTAACACTAGCCGTTTGCCGGCCGATTCGAACCCACGCGACACTCTCGTCGCGAGCTTGATCACGCCCCCCGGCCAGGCCGGGCCGAACCGGCGCATCTCTTTTAGCATTGTCGGTGCCGGCGCTCCCCGGGACGGGCACATCCGCGACGAAGGGCGATCAAATAGCGCCAAACCTCCGCGAACCCGCCTCGCGCCTCCGTCCTCGGCCGGCGCACATCGCCTAACTGTCGGACAGCGGCCGGCCGATCCGCGACGCCACCAGGCGGGCGAAATCCTCCAGCCGGGAGATCTGACCGGCGCCGCCGTCCTCGAGCGTCTTGCCGAAGCGGAGGGCATCATGCCGGGTGAGCCCGTACGGGCTCTCGACCGGCGTCGCCTCGTCCAATGACGCGAGCAGCAGATAGACATCGGCGCTGTGCACCCGGATTGCGCCGTCCGGGCCCCGGCTGAGCCGCCGCCGGCAGCCGACCTCGGTGATGGTGGAGAGCGGGACCACCCGCAGCGACGAGGTCATGCAGCCCACCGGTCCCTCGTCCTCCGGCACGTCCTCGCCGTGCCAGAGGATCAGCCGCTGACCGTCGCAGACCGCGGCTTCCTGCCAGACGCCGTTGGTCTCGTTGACGAAGCGTTCGAGGGTGAAGCCGAGAACCGACGTTCCGGCCAGGACGCCGGCCAGCGTGTCCAGCGCCAGGTCGGGATCGCGCAGATAGGCGCGCGCGGCCGCGGCCAGGTCCTGGTAGGGCGACCAGTCGGGGAAGACGATCGGCAGGTCGCTGCCGGAGAACGGACGGGAGCGCCGGGTCACCGGCGTACTCCTTCCGGACCGTCGGGACCGGCACCCTCGGCCGGAGCCTGGGCCGCGACGGCGGCCCGGGTGGCCCGCCGCAGCGCGTACGCCTCGGCGCCCTTGCTGGGCTTGCGCCGCCGGGGCGGAGCGGTGACGCCCGGGGCGAGCCGGCGGCTGGACACCAGGAACGCTGTGTGGGCGATCATCCGGTGGTCGGGCCGTACGGCCAGGCCGTCGGCATGCCAGTCGCGCACCAGCGACTCCCAGGCCCGGGGCTCGGTGAAGCCACCCCGCTCGCGCAGCGCCTCGACCAACTCGGACAGCTGTGGGGTGGTCGCCACGTATCCCATGAAGACGCCGCCCGGCACGAGCGCCCGCTCGACCAGATCGAGCGCGTCCCAGGGGGCGAGCAGGTCGAGGACGATCCGGTCGAATCCGGTCTCGGTGCCGGCGGTGACGTCGCCCACGTGCAGGGTCCATGCCGGATGCGGCCCACCGAAGAACGCCTCGACGTTGCGCCGGGCGATCTCGGCGAAGTCGTCGCGCACCTCGTACGAGTGCACCGCACCGCCCTCGCCGACGGCCCGCAGCAGCGAGCAGGTCAACGCGCCGGACCCGGCTCCCGCCTCGAGCACCCGGGCGCCCGGAAAGATGTCGCCCATCGCCACGATCTGTGCGGCGTCCTTCGGGTAGATCACCTGCGCTCCGCGCGGCATCGACAGTACGTAGTCGGCCAGCAGCGGTCGCAGGGCGAGGTAGGCGGTGCCGGCCGTGGAGGTGACCACGCTGCCCTCCGGGCGGCCGATGATCGAATCGTGCTCCAGCGCGCCGCGGTGGGTGTGGAACGCGCGGCCCGGCTCCAGGACGACCGTGTGCATCCGGCCCTTGGGGTCGGTGAGCTGCACCCGGTCGCCCGGCCGGAACGGGCCCCGGCGCACGGCGGACGCGGAGACGGTGCTGGATTGAGCGGTCACGACCTCGACTTCCGTTTCGGTTCCAGGAGCTGCGCGAGGTCGGCCAGGCGCAGCACACCGAGGACATCTTCACCCGAGGTCACGACGTACTGTGCGCCCGGGTGGGCCTGCACCGCCTCGATCACCTCTTCCCCGCTGAGCCCGACCGGCATTCGGGGAACCGCGTCGATCGTCCGGGCCACCGCGTCGACCGATACCCACGGGCGGCGCTCCGGCGGTACGGCCCCGGCGGCCACCGGCTCGACCAGCGCGACCAGGCGGCCGGTCGAGTCGGTGACGCCCAGCGGGACCACCGACCCGTCCGTACCGGGCACCCGGACCGCCGCCTGCCGCTGGGCCTCGGCCAGCGGCGTGCCGGTCGGCACCGCGACGATCGGCCGGGCCAGTCGGGCGAGGTCGACCAGCGGGAAGCGCCGGCTGATCCGGGCGACCCGGATCGCCTGGCCGGCGCCCTGCCACAGGGTCAGCGCCACGAGCAGCATCAGTGCCAGGCCGAACGGGGACAGCAGGCCCACCACCGTCAGCGCGGCGACGAGGCCGGCGGTGCCCACGGCGACCGCCCGGCCGACCCAACCGGCCACCTCCGTGCCGAGGTGCCGGTCCCGGGTCAGGGCCCACACCCCGGCCCGAAGCGCTCGGCCGCCGTCCAGCGGCAGCCCGGGAAGCACGTTGAAGGCCGCGACGAGCAGGTTGCTCACGGCCAACTGGAACGCCACCTGGTTGAGCACCGTCCGGTCGGGCAGCGCGGCGGTGGCCAGTACGGCGGCCAGCGCGAGCACCAGCGACACCGCCGGGCCGGCCAGCGCGACCAGCAGGTCCACCCGGGCGTTGGGAGCGTCCCGGTCCATCTCGGTGTACCCACCCAGCAGTTCGAGGGTGATGCCGCGAACGCCGATGCCGAACCGTCGGGCGGTCAGCGCATGTCCCAGCTCGTGCAGCAGGACCGAACCGAGCAGGCACAGCACGAAGCCGAGCCCCACCGCGTATCCGGCGGGCTGGACGAGATCGAGCTGGCGCTGAACGAACTCCCCGTACAGGACGGTGACCAGGACCGCCAACAGGATCATGGAGGCGTTGAGATGCACCGGTATGCCGGCCACCCGACCGACGGCGATGCCGGGTCGGCGCGCGGGCGTCCGCGGTGAGCTGTCCTGCATCGGGCCGATGGTACGGAACCGCGCCGTGGCGCGCCGTTGGCGTCGTACCCGTCGCCTAGCCTGACGGCCATGACAGCGGAGATGGTGTCGGCGGCGGACGCGCGCGATGGTGAGCTCAGCAGCGGCCCGGAGCTACCGTCCCTGTCGCCGTCCCGCGCGGCCGACTTCAAGACCTGCCCGCTGCTCTACCGGTTCCGCACCATCGACCGGCTCCCCGAGCGGCCAACGGCCGACCAGGCGCGGGGCACGCTCGTGCACGCTGTCCTGGAGCGGTTGTTCGACTTACCGTCTGCCGACCGGACGCCGGACGCGGCGGCCGGACTGGTCGCGCCGCAGTGGGCGCGCCTGATCGCCGACGAGCCCGAACTGGCCGGCGTTTTCGGCAGCGAGGGCACGGCCGACGGCATCCTCGACTCGGCCCGGGATCTGCTCGCCGGCTACTTCCGGCTGGAAGATCCGCGCTGGCTCGAGCCGGCCGAGCGGGAGAGCCTGGTCACCACCCTGGTGGACGGGAAGCTGGTCATCCGCGGCTACGTCGACCGGCTCGACGTGGCGCCCGACGGCGCCCTGCGGGTGGTCGACTACAAGTCCGGCGGTGCGCCGCGCGAGGCGTTCGAGGCGCGCGCCCTGTTCCAGCTCAAGTTCTACGCCCTGGTGCTCTGGCGGACGCACGGTCGGGTTCCGCGGGTGCTGCGGCTGCTTTACCTGAAGGACGCGGAGATCTGTGACTACGCGCCCGATGCACAGGAGCTGGTCCGGTTCGAGCGGACCATTGTCGCCCTGTGGCAGGCCATCGACCGGGCCACGGCCGCGCGCGACTTCCGGCCCAAGCCGAGCCGGCTGTGCGGCTGGTGCAGCCACCAGGCGCACTGCCCCGCCTTCGGGGGCACCCTCCCGCCGTTCCCCGACCTGTCGACCCGGCCGACTGACGCCGGCGTAATCCCCGCGGCGGGCGCCGACGAGTAACCCACCCTGCGTGGTGAGGAGGAGAAGCGTCCACGCGGGGCCGGGGCCGGGGCCGGGCGCCGTACCGATTCGGCGTCTGGTCGGAAATGCGCGAGCGGGTCGCCCTCTACGGTGGCAGCCTGCACACGGGACGCAGGCCCGGCGAGGGGCGCGCGGGTGCAGGCAGGATGCCGATGGAGCAGTTGCGCGGTGCGAGCGGCGAAGGGGCGGCATGACCGACGACACAGGCGTGGCTCGGCCGGTGCGCATCCTTCTCGCCGACGACCAGCCGTTGCTGCGTACCGGGTTCCGCATGGTGCTGGGCGCCGAGGACGACCTCGACATCGTGGGTGAGGCCGGCGACGGCACCGAGGCGGTCGACCTGGCTCGGCGCCTGCTGCCGGACGTCGTCCTGATGGACATCCGGATGCCGCGGATGGACGGGGTGGCCGCGACCCGGGCCATCGTCGCGGCCAGCCTGCCGGTCCGGGTGCTGATCCTGACCACGTTCGACCTCGACGAGTACATCGTCGGCGCGCTCCGGGCGGGCGCAAGCGGCTTCCTGGCCAAGGACGTCCCGGCCGAGCATCTGGTCGGCGCGATCCGCACCGTCGCGGCCGGCGAGGCGGTGGTGGCTCCCCGGATCCTGCGCCGGCTGTTGGACCGCTGCGGCGAGTCGCTGCCCGATCCGGCGGCGGCGCCCCCCCAAGCCCTTCAACGTGCTCACCGAACGAGAGCGCGAGGTGCTGGTGCAGGTGGCGCGGGGGCTGTCCAACGCCGAGATCGCGCGGGCCCTGTCGGTCAGCGAGACCACCGTCAAGACTCACGTCGGCCGCGTGCTCACCAAGCTCGGCCTGCGCGACCGGGTCCAGGCGGTGGTGCTGGCGTACGAGTCGGGCCTGGTCCGGCCCGGAGGTTGAGCCATCGCTGTCGGTTTCGGCACCCGCGGTTGTTGTTCATTGGGGGCAAACCCTGATCTGGTCTCCGGGCCGACCCGCACCGAGAACTCGGCATCCGCTCCGACCCACGGCGGACGCCGACGGACGCAGCGGCGCCGACGATGGATAGCGCCGGCCGGACGTGGGTCCGCCGGACCAGACCCGGCGAGAGGGAGACGCAGTGACGGCGACCGTAGACCCGGGGACGCGGACGGCCGCCCGGGCCCGCGACGTGTGGAAGGTGTACGGCACCGGCGAGGCCCAGGTGATCGCGCTGCGCGGCGTCAGCGCTGACTTCGAGCGGGAGCAGTTCACTGCGATCATGGGCCCGTCCGGCTCCGGCAAATCCACGCTGATGCACTGCCTCGCCGGCCTCGACACGGTGACCCGGGGGACGATCGAGATCGGCGAGACCACGGTGACTGGCCTGGGCGACGCCGGGCTCACCAGACTCCGCCGGGACCAGGTCGGCTTCGTCTTCCAGCAGTTCAACCTGCTGCCCACCCTCTCGGCGCAGGAGAACATCCTGCTGCCGCTGTCGATCGCCGGTCGCAGGCCGGACCGCGAGTGGTACGACACCGTGATCGACACCGTCGGCCTGCGCGACCGGCTGCACCACCGTCCCGCCCAGCTGTCCGGCGGTCAGCAGCAGCGGGTCGCCTGCGCCCGGGCGCTGGTGTCCCGCCCCGAGGTGGTATTCGCCGACGAGCCGACCGGAAACCTGGACTCCCGCTCCGGCGCCGAGGTACTCGGCTTCCTGCGCAACTCGGTCCGGGAACACGGCCAGACGATCGTCATGGTCACCCACGACCCTGTTGCCGCCGCGTACGCCGACCGGGTGGTGTTCCTCGCCGACGGTCAGATCGTGTCCGAGCTGATCGGACCGACCTCGGAGACGGTGCTGGACACCATGAAGAAGCTCGACGAGGTCGGTCGCTGATGCTGCGGGCCACGCTCAAGAGCCTGCTTGCCCGCAAGGTGCGGCTGGTGCTGTCCGGACTGTCGGTTGTACTGGGCGTGATGTTCGTCTCCGGCGCCTTCGTCCTCACCGACACCCTCGGCCGGTCCTTCGACGCCGTCTTCGCCGACGGCTACTCGCAGACCGACGTCTCCGTCACCGGCAAGGCGAAGGTGCAGGTCGACGACGTGGACGGCGAGCAGGTGCCTCCCATCGTGCCGGCCGCCACCGTCGACCGGGTGGCACGAGTGCCCGGCGTTGCCTCGGCGACCGGCACCGTGGCCGCCGACGGGGCCCGGCTCATCGGCAGCAACGGCAAGGTCGTCACCTCGTTCGGCCCGCCCCAACTCGGCAAGAACTGGGGCGGCGAGAACGAGCTGGTCCAGCTGAGCGAGGGCCGCGGTCCGACCGCGGATGACGAGATCGCGATCAACGCATCGCTCGCCGCGGCGGCCAACGTCAAGGTCGGCGACCGGGTCGGCGTCCTCACGCTGCAACCGAAGAAGACGTTCACCCTGGTCGGCATCTTCGGCTACAGCGGCGGCCGGGCCAGCCTGGGCGGAGTCAACGAGGTCGCGTTCACCGCTCCGGTGGCGCAACAGCTGATCCTCGGCGAGACGGGCGTCTACAACTCGGTCGACGTACGTGCGGCCGAGGGTGTCGACCCCGCGGCATTGCGCGACCGGGTGGCCGCCGCGCTGGGTGACGGATACGTGGTGCGCACCGGTGAGCAGGTCGCCAAGGACGAGGCCGCCGATCTCAAGGACGGCCTACAGTTCTTCAACTACATCCTGCTCGGGTTCGCCGGTGTCGCGCTGTTCGTCGGCATCTTCATCATCCTCAACACCTTCTCGATCATCGTGGCGCAGCGCACCCGAGAACTCGCGCTGATGCGCGCGATCGGCGCCGGCCGGCGCCAGGTCGTCGGCTCCGTCCTCGTCGAGGCGCTCGTCATCGGACTCATCGCCTCGGTCGTCGGCCTCGGTGCGGGCATCGGCGTGGGCGCGCTGCTGGCGTACCTGTTCTCCAGCTTCGCCGGCGGTCTGACCCTGGCCGGGCTGGGGGTCCCGGCTGGCGCTGTGATCGGCGCGTTCGGCGTGGGTCTGCTGGTCACGGTGGTGGCGGCCACGATTCCGGCGCTCCGCGCGTCCCGGGTACCGCCGGTAGCGGCCATGCAGGACGTCGCCACGCCCGACCGGCCGCTGACCCGGGTCACCGTGACCGGCGCCGCGGTGAGCGCGATCGGCGCTTCTCTGGTGACCCTCGGCCTGACCGACAACACCCTGCCGACGATCCTGGGCGGCGTGCTGGTCTGCTTCATCGGCGTCGCCCTGCTCACGCCGTTGCTCAGCCGGCCGGTCGTGCCGCTGCTGG
>DASVMV010000395.1:0-2380 GCA_036384155.1 Micromonosporaceae bacterium | reverse complement strand
GTGCCAGCTGGTGGTCATCGACCGGCTGCCGTTCCCCCGTCCCGACGAGCCGTTGGCAGCGGCTCGCGCGGCGGCGGTCGACGCGGCCGGCGGTTCCGGGTTCGCGTCGGTCAGCGTGCCGATCGCCGCGGTCCGGCTGGCCCAGGGGGCGGGCCGGCTCATCCGCTCGGCGGCGGACCGGGGCGTCGTGGCCGTGCTCGATTCGCGGCTGGAGACGGCCCGGGGCTACGGGCCGTTCCTGCGCCGGTCGCTCCCGCCGTTCTGGTACACCACGCGGCCAGAAGTTGTGCTGGGCGCGCTCACCCGCCTCGCCGGGGACTGACCGGTCAGGGCGCCCTGGCGGCCACCACGACGGCGTCGGGCGGCACCTGCGGTGTGCGCGGTCCGTTGAGCCGGCGGATGCCGGTGTTGAGCACGGCGATCAGCGGCACCGCGATGAGGGCGCCGGCGATGCCGGCCAGCACCGCACCGGCGGCGAGGCCGACGATCACGGCGAGCGGATGGATGGCCACCGCCCGGCCCATGATCAGTGGCTGGAGGATGTGCCCCTCCACCTGCTGCACCCCGATGACGACGCCCAGGATGATCAACGCGGTGACCCAGCCGCTGTCGACCAGGGCGACCAGCACGGCCACCGCGCCGGAGAGCGTGGCGCCGACGATCGGGATGAACGCGCCGAGAAACACGAGTGCGGCCAGCGGGAACGCGAACGGCACGTCGAAGATGACGAGGAAGATCCCGATGCCCATGGCGTCGATGAAGGCGACCAGCACGGTCGCCCGCACGTACGCGACCAGGGTCGCCCAGGACGCCTGGCCGGCGTCGTCGACCCGCCACCGGGCGGCGACCGGGAGCAGGCCGACCAGGAACCGCCAGATCTTCCGCCCGTCACGGAGGAAGAAGAACGTGGCGAAGAGCACCAGAAGCGTGCCGGTCAGCAGCTCGAAAACGGTGGCGGCGGTCGACAGCGCACCGCTGGTGAACGCCTCGGTGTTCTGGTTGACCCACTGCTGGGCCTGGTTGATGTACCGGTCGAGCTGGCGGTCCGACATGTGCAGCGGACCCGTCTTGAGCCACTGCTGGATCTGGCGTACGCCCGCGGACGCCTTCTCGCTCAGCTCCGGCACGCCGTTGACGAACTCGTTGACCACCAGGGTGAGCGTGCCGACGACCGCGGCCAGCCCGCCCACCAGGACCAGCGCGGTGGCCAGCGACCGCGGCAGCCGGGCCCGCAGCAGCCACCGGACCGCCGGGGCGAGCAAGGCGGAAAGCAGTAGGGCAATCAGGAGCGGGACGATGACGATCCGGATGTTCCCGATCACCTTGAGCAGGGCCCACCCGACCACCCCGATCACGATGAGCCGCCAGGCCCAGGCGGCGGCGATGCGCAGGCCGTGCGGCACGTCGGCGTCGTCGCGGCTGGCGGTGGAGGGGTGGGCCGGGGAATCGAACTCGGCCGCCGGCGTCTCCGCAGGCGCAACCGGCGGCGGGAACGGGTTGTCGGTGTGCTCGCCGTGCTGCTCCTGGTTCCGGGCGGCGCGCACCGACTCCCGGCCCGTCCGGTACGCCCGACGGACACTCGTCCTGAACTGCTCGAACCGGCTCAAGCGCACCTCCTGGGGGGAAACCGAGCCGTCTTACGGTAACGCTTGCCACCCGGGCGGCCGCGCCGATCAGACCCTTACTCATCCCCCACCTTGCCCGTCCGGGGCGGCGGCCAACCGCCGGGGCCGGCCGGCCGGGTAGGCGGTAGCGTCTCGGTCGTGACCGTCGATCCCCACACCGACCACGGCCTGCCGATCCAACTGCTGCACGACCGGGTGCTCGTGCGCCAGGAGGGCGCCGAAGGCGAACGACGCTCCACCGCGGGCATCGTCATCCCCGCCACGGCGTCGGTCGGCCGACGACTGTCCTGGGCGACCGCGGTCGGGGTCGGGCCGAGCGTCCGATCGATCGTCACCGGAGATCGGGTGCTCTTCGATCCCGACGACCGTTCGGAGGTCGAGTTGCACGGCCGCGGCTACGTGCTGCTGCGCGAGCGCGACGTGCACGCCGTTGCGGCGAAGCGGGTGGAGCCGGACGCGACGGGGCTCTACCTCTAGGGAACCGGGACCGCCTAACGACCGGGCGGGTACCAGCCACCGGGACCCTGCGGGTACGGCCCGGTGGGGCCCTGCGGGTACGGCCCGGCGGGACCGTGCGGGTACGGCCCGGCGGGACCGTGCGGGTACGGCCCGGCGGGCGCACCGCCGGCCGGAGCGCCCGACAGGACGACGGGAATCGGCACCACCGGCTCCTCGGGAGCGTCCAGGGTCCGCCGCTGCCCGTCCGGGAACGTGAGGTGATAGCGGGAGCCGTCCCACACGGCCGGCGGCGTCTG
>DASVMV010000394.1:0-1558 GCA_036384155.1 Micromonosporaceae bacterium | reverse complement strand
GCGGCGAGCGCCTGGACGCGGTCCGGGCTGGCCGGCACTCCGGCGCGGCGCACCTCCCCGGCGAAGTCGACGAGGGCCGCCGCCGCATCGCGTGCCACGTCAGGCCTCGCTCACCAGCGCCACGAGGCGCGGCCGTACCCGGTCGAGGTCCTCGCGCACCTTGACGGCCGCGCCGAGCGTCGCCTCGGCCAGCGGCGCGGTGAGCACGTCCGCACCGAGGACGTGCAGCGCGCCCGCCCAGTCGATGGCCTCGGCCACGCCCGGCGGCTTGACGAGATCGAGCCGGCGCAACCGGGCGACCGTCTCGGCTACCTGGGTCGTTAGCCGGCGGGACACCTCGGGCAGTCGGGCCCGCAGGATCGCCGCCTCCCGCTCGGGGTCCGGGTGGTCCACCCAGTGATAGAGGCAGCGTCGCTTGAGCGCATCGTGCACCTCCCGGGTCCGGTTCGAGGTGATGACAGTCGTCGGCGGCGTCGCAGCGGCCACCCGGCCCAGTTCGGGGATGCTGATCGCCCAGTCGGCGAGGAGCTCCAGCAGGTAGGCCTCGAACTCGTCGTCGGCCCGGTCAACCTCGTCGATGAGCAGGACGCACGGCGCCGCCTCCAGCGCCCGAAGCAGCGGCCGGGCGAGAAGGAACCGGCGGTCGTAGAGGCTCGTTTCGAGGGCCTCCGGGTCGGTCCTGCCCGCCGCCTCCGCCGTTCGCAGGTGCAGGATCTGCCGCGGAAAGTCCCAGTCGTAGAGTGCCTGGGCCGCGTCGAGCCCCTCGTAGCACTGCAGCCGGATCAACTCGACGCCGGTCGCCTTTGCCAGCGCCGCAGCGAATGCGGTCTTGCCGACACCTGCGTCGCCCCCCAGGAATACCGGCCGGGCGAGCCGCGTGGCGAGAAACCCCGCGGTCGCGAGCCCCGCGTCGGCGAGGTAACCGGCGCGGGCGAGTGCGTTCGCCAGCGCCTCCGGCGACTCGGGTGCGGCCATGCCCCACTATGACCCGGCGCGGCGGCCTCGGCCACCCTGCCGGCCGGGCGGTGGTCCCGCCGGCCGGCGCGATAGCGTTGCCGGCATGCCGACGCGGGTCGCCGGGTTGGTCCTCGCGGCCGGCGCCGGCCGCCGGTACGGCATGCCCAAGGCGCTGGTACGCCACGATGGCCGCCTGCTGGTGGAGCGGGCCGCCGAGGTGGCTGCTGCGGCGGGGTGTGCACCCATCGTGGTGGTACTCGGGGCGGCGGCAGCCGATGTCCGGGCGGCCGCCGATCTGGCGGGAGCGGATGTCGTCGACAACCCCGAATGGGACACCGGCATGGGTTCGTCGTTGCGGGCGGGGCTGTCGGCGCTTGCCGCGACGGACGCCGTCGCCGCCATCGTCCTGCTCGTCGACATGCCGGGCGTGACGGTGGCCGCGGTCCGCCGCCTACGCTCGCTGGCCGGCGAGGACGTGCTCGCCATGGCCGGTTACGGCGACCGGCGGGGGCACCCCGTCCTGCTCGGCCGATCGCACTGGACGGGCATCGCGACGTCGGCGGTGGGCGACGTCGGTGCACGACCGTACCTGCACCGGCGC
>DASVMV010000393.1:0-9983 GCA_036384155.1 Micromonosporaceae bacterium | reverse complement strand
GGGTGGCCGCGTCGGGCCGGTCGGAGATCTTGTCAGCCAGGACGGCGAGTCGGTGCCGGGCGGCGCCGACCGGCGCACAGATCGCGGCGTCGACGGCGCCGCTCGCGGCGCCCTCAGCGGCCGCGCCGTTGGACAGCACGTCCACGACGGTCGCCTCGGGCAGGTGTTCCTGCAACCAGCGGCGGCATTGCGTCGAGGCCTGCGGATGCGCTCCGACGGTGCGTACCGCCGGCGGGCCGGTGCCCGGCCGGGCGGCCAACACGAACTCCACCGGCAGCACCACCTCCCGGGTGATCACCAGGGGGAGGCCGTCGACCAGCTCGTCGAACGTGACCCCGACGGCGCCGCCCACCGAGTTCTCCAGCGGTACGAGAGCGGCGTCGACCTCGCTTTCGCGCACCAGGTCGAGCGCCTCCGGGACGCTGCGGACCGGAATGCGGTGCCCGCGTTCGGCGGCCGGTAGGGACCGCAGTGCCTGCTCGGCGAAGGTGCCCTCGGGCCCGAGATAGGCAAATCGGCTCGGCGGCGTTCCGGGCATGCCGCCAGCCTACGCAGCGGGTACGCGTGGGCCTCCGCAGGCCTCCGTGGGCCGGGGACCGACGTCAGCGCGAGCCGCGGCGAGGCTCAGGTCGGGCTGATCCGGTGCCCGGTGCGGGTCAGCGCTGCCACTGCCTCGGCGAGCCGCACGGCCGGCACCAGGAGGTAGTCGGTGTCGTACGTGGAGAAGGCCACGATGTTGACCCGGGCGTCGGCAAGGGGAGTGACCAGGGAGGCCAGGATCCCGGTCAACGCCAAACCGAGCGGCCCGACCACCCGGAAGCAACGCCACGGGGTTTCCACCGTGGCCACCTCGGGCACCCGGTCGCTGCGGCAGATGATCGACACTTCGTCGGGGCTCCAGGTGACCGATACGACGCCGTCGCCGGCCGGACCGCTGGTGAGGTCGGTGGGAACCGGAGCGCCAGCGGGTAGCCGGCACACCGCGTACTCCTCGGGCAGAAGATCCAGGTCCAGCATGAACGCAGAGTACGGGCCGACAGCAGGCTAACCAACGACGCCACGTGAGGCGGGCATCACATTGAGTCAGTGCGCCTCTGATCAAACCTCGGAGAAGAACGTCAGCGAACCGGCCACCACCCGGTTTCGGAACAGCGGGGTCGCGATGGCGTCGACGGTGGCGTCGGCCTCGGCGGCATCGGACTGCACCCGCAGGAGCCCCCGCGCCAGGCGCCCGGAGGTGATGGCCAGCAGCGGCGGGATCTTCTCGATCTCCGGGTCGGCCAGCTCGCCGCGGGCGGCCGTGAAGTCGACCAGGCGCAGAGTTCCGCCGACCAACGGCCGGCCGACAGCCGCCGCTGGCGAACCCAGGCCGAGCAGGGAGCAGCAGGAGACGGACGCGGCCACAATCTTGTGGCACGTGTCGATCACCAAACCCGGTTCGTCGGCCGCGGCCACGGTGGACACCCAGCGGCTGAAGCTGTCGTCCCGCTGGGCCCCAGCGGACGTGGCGAAGAGGGGCACGAACGCGTCCGGAAGCGAGAGCTCGACGTGCGCCACCAGGCCTCCCAGGACTAATCGGCTCACCGCGGCGCCAGCCGGACGGTGTCCGTACACCAACCGTCCGCGATCGGCGACGCTGGGTGGAGACGTTACCGGCGGGTTGCCCGCTTGTCAGTGGCCGTTTGGCCCCCCTCGTACCACCGGTAGGCGGCGCCGTCCCGGTAGGACGGGTCGTACCAGGTGGCGGGCCGGCGGGCGATCGCGGCGAGTTTCTCGGCCGTGACCGGACTGATCCGGCGGCCGCCGGCGACGAGAATGCGTTCGAGTTCCCGGTGCGCGGCGACCAGGCAGTTCTTGGGGAGGCCGTACACGCTGATCAGACCGGAGCCGACGAAGGCCAGCACCGGGGTGACCGGGACGGGAAGGCCGACGACGCGGGAGAGCGACCGGCTGGCCTGCTTGGCGTCCCGGCGGGTCTCCACCACGTATGGCGGCCGGCGGCCGTTGATCTGTACGACGTCGCCGGCGACGAGCACGCGGGCCCGCCCATGCTCGGCCACAGTGACCGCGAAGAGGCCACTCGGCCCGATCGCCAGGAAACCGGCCCGCTCATCGCCACCGGGCCGGGCGGGCGACGTAGACACGATGTCCGGTGGCTCGGCGCGTGGCCAGTCCACGATGTGCCACGTCGGGCCGAGGTGATCGAGGACCTTGAGGGCTCGGGCACCGGCGGCCTCCACCCGGCGGGCCCCTCGTTCGGCCCGCCGCCTTCGGGCCCAATCGAGTGGGCTCGGCCGCACGGCCTCAAGCATCGGCGGGGCCATGTGGGCAGGTAGTTCGCTGGCGGTGGGCAGGGCTCGTTGGGTGGGCACGGCTCGACGCGCAGGGAACACCGTCATCGCGACCTCCGGCAAAAGGTCTCTTGTAGTTATGGTGCCACTACCCTAAGTGGCAAGGGCCGCAGCTGCGCAAGATCTTGGGCCAGCTTCATCGGACGAATGTCCATTTAGCCCTAAGCCTGTTTTTTCGGATGGTGCCAACGCCTAGCCTACGCTGCGGTGATGGCGCATTACGTCAACAGCGAAGTAGGCCGGCTCGGCACCGTCCTCCTGCATCGTCCCGGTGCCGAACTCGCCCGCCTCACCCCCCGCAACAACGACTCGCTGCTCTTCGACGCCATTCCCTGGGTGGGCCGGGCACAGGAGGAACACGACGCCTTCGCCGCCGCCCTCACCAGCCACGGCGTCGAGGTGCTGTACCTCTCGTCCCTGCTGGCCGAGACGCTTTCCGTGCCGGCCGCCCGGGCGGAACTGACCGACGAGGTGCTCCGCGATCGCCGTCTCGGCGACACCCTGCGCCGGCGGGTCGCCGACCACCTGGCCCATCTGGACCCGGTGGAGCTCGCCAGCGTCCTTATCGCCGGCCTGGCCCACGAGGAGCTGCGGATCCCGCCCGGGCGGCCGGGCGGACTGGTCTTCAGCCTCATGGATCGGCATGACTTCGTGATCGACCCGCTCCCCAACCTGCTCTTCACCCGGGACTCCTCGGCCTGGATCGCCGACCATGTGGCGGTGACCAGCCTGGCGATGCCGGCGCGGCGCAGGGAAACCAGCATCACCGGCGCCATCTACCGCCATCACCCGCGGTTCAGCGGCACCCAACTGGCGTACGAGCCGGAGCTGGAGCACGTGGAGGGCGGCGACATCCTGCTGCTCGGCAGAGGAGTGGTCGCGGTGGGGGTGGGCGAGCGGACGACCCCGGCCGGTGCGGAGCGGCTCGCCCGCCGGGTCTTCGCCGCCGACCTGGCCCGCACCGTGCTGGTCGTTCCGATCGCGCAGCAGCGCGCCACGATGCACCTGGACACCGTCTGCACCATGGTCGACCTCGACGCGGTCCTGATGTACCCGAACATCGCACACACGCTGATCGCCTACCCGGTCACGCCCGGCGACGAGGGGGAATTGCTGATCGCTGGACCGGCGCCGTTCCTGTCTGCCGCCGCCGAGGCGATGGGTCTGGACCGGCTCCGGGTCATCGACACCGGTCTCGACCCGATCACCGCCGAGCGCGAGCAGTGGGATGACGGCAACAACACCCTTGCCATCGCGCCCACCTTGTGCGTGGCGTACGAGCGCAACGTGGAAACCAACGCGCAACTGGAGCGGGCCGGAATCGAGGTGATCCGGATACCTGGCTCGGAGCTCGGCTCGGGCCGCGGCGGGCCGCGCTGCATGTCGTGCCCGCTGGTGCGCCAACCCGGGTAGCTCAGCGCCCGCTCAGCACCCAACTGGCGTCAGCGGAGCGTCAGCTGCCGGCCCAGCAGGCCCTGCTTGGCCCGGCGAGCGGCGGCGTCGAGCGAGGTGCTGTCGGCGAGCGCCTCGCCGTACCGCTTCGCGAATGCGGCGAGGGGAGCTTCCCACTCCGTCGCTTCCGCGTCGCGCGGAACGTCCCAGACCGGCACCAGCAGACCGTGCGCCCGGAACATGCCGGCGAACTTGGTTCCGGCGGCGAGCACCAGATCGCCGGGTGTGCCGAGCCGGGCCAGGGCCTCCAGCGCAGCGTCCTCGTCGTCGGGCAGGACCCACCGGACGTGGCCCTTGTCGGCCACTCGGCACCAGTACGCCGCCCGCGCGGCCGACAACCGGACCGTCGGATAGATCGAGGCGTTGGCCCGCTCCAGCGACGCCTGCACCGTCGGATCGTCGGCCGCGCCCGGCTCGAGCCAGAACTCGAAGCCGTCGTGCAGCGTCAGCTCGAGCGCCTCGTCGGCCAGCACGTCCTGAAGGCGGGCCCCCTCGCCAGGCAGGGCGGGCACCGACACCGAACCGCCGGGCGGCGTCTGCAGGGCCCGCAGCAGCGCCTCGGCGATGTCGCGGGACACGTCGCCGGACTGGATGTGCCGCTGCAGCCCGACCATCACCCGGCCGTCCGGCTTCGTGATCGCCGGTGCCGCCATGGGCAACACGCTCGCCAGGGTCACCGGGCGGTCGGGATACTGCTCGGCCAGCTCCGGCGTCAGCGTCAGCGGTGCCGACGCGGCCGGCACGAGCTCCCGCAGCGCCACCCACTCGGGCTCGTCAACCAGGCCGGCGAACGGCCGGCGAACGAAGATGTCGCGGATCTTCTGGCGCTTGGGGGCCCCGGCCGGGGCGGAAGCTTTCCGACGCTTGCTCACCGGCCGAGCCTAGGGCATGTCAGGAGAACTCCGCCCACACGCACTGGCCGAGCCCGTCCCGATCGACGCCCCAGCGTCTGGCAAGTGCGGCCACGATGGTCAGCCCGCGGCCGTCGGTCTCGTCCGGTCCGGGCGTGCGACGGCGCGGCGCGTCGGCCGAACCGCCATCGGTAACCCGCACCTCAACCGCTGCGCCTCCGTTGAGTGCGCCCCCGTTGAGTGCGCCCCCGTTGCGCAGGCTCCAGGCGACGCGTACGACCCCGCCGGGAAGGGGGTCGCCGTGTCGAACGGCGTTGCCGACCAGCTCGGCGAGGACGGCGACGACGTCGGACAGCAGCGCAGGCGGGATCCAGCCGGCCAGTTCGGCCGCCAGCCGGTGCCGGGCCAGCCGCGCGCCGGCGGCGTGGTGGGGCACGGTGAGGCACCACGTGCGTTCGGCAACCGCGGCCGACACGAACGCCTCCTCCGCCGGTTGGGATCCGGGCGGTGCGGATCATGCCCGCGGCAGCCGCACCTCTGCGACCGTACCTCCCCCGTCTCGGGGACGGAGTGATACCCACCCTTTTTGCCGTTCGACGACCCTTCTGACCAGATAAAGGCCGAGGCCGGCGCCGGGGAAGCGGCGCCGGTCGCCGGACTCGGCCTGCCAGAACCGGTCGAACGCCCGTTCGACGTGCTCGGGGTGCACCCCCAGGCCTCGGTCGCTGACCCGGAAGAAGACCGTCAGCTCGTCGGCGCCGGCGGTCAGCTCCACCGGCGTATCGGCGGGCGAGTACCTGTCGGCATTGGTGGCCAGTTCGGTCAGCACGGTCGTCAGGCCGGTCTGGTCGCCATGGGCCTTGGGCAGATCCTCGGGCAGCCGTACGGTCAGCCGCCCGCGCAGCCGGGCGGGAAGTTCGCGGACCGCGGCGCGCAGCGCCGCGACAAAATCGAAGGCCGCGGGCGGCGCGGTGCCCATCGAGCCCGCGTGATCGGCCGCCGACAGCAGCCGTTCGACGAGCCGAGCCAGCTCGCTCGCGCGTTGCCCGATCACCACGGCCGCCTGCTGCCGCTCCGACTCGTCGAGTGATGTCCAGTGCTCGCTCAGGGTTTCGGCGTACCCCTTGATGACCGTCACCGGGGTCCGCAGCTCATGGCTGGTGATCGCAACGAAAAGATCCCGGTCGTGGTCCCGGTCCCGGCGGTCGCTGGCCTCCCGGAACGACACGACTCGCGAGGCGACCGTTCCCGGCAGTTCGCCCGCGGTGATCTCCAGGCGGCGTCCGTCGGGCAACTGGTGTTCGACGAGTTGGCCCGGGGGCGGGATGGGAAGGGGCAGCCGTCGGCCCAGCATCTCGACCGGCGGACGGCCGGTGAGCCGCTCGGCAGCAGGGTTCCACAGCCGGACCGTCCCGTCCCGGTCAACGATGGCGAGGCCGTCGGTGAGCGCGGCGATCACCGGCCCGTCGCCGTGCACCGGCAACCCCGCCTGGTGGCCGTACATGTGCGCCACGGACCGGGCCAGGTAGGCCAGCACGGCGTGGTGTTCTGCGGGGGCGGGACCGGCTTCGGCGTAATGGGCGTGGATTGTGCCGACCATCGTGTTGCCGATCTCGGCCCGGGCCAGCGCCATACCGGACAGTTCGCATCCGCGCAGAAGGTCGGCCACCGCTCCGGTAAGGGCGTCGTGCCGGATGTCCCGGGTGGGCGGGCCGGTGAGCAGGCGGGCGAGCTGTGCCGGGCTGAAGGTGACGGGCCGGCCGAGAGTCCATTCGGCGGCACCGGTCGCCGCGATGACCCGCCCGCCAGCGTGGCCGTGCTCGACGAACGACATCCCGGCGGCGCCGAGGGACCGCTGCCCGGCCCGAAGCAGCTTGTCGAGGATATGCAGCCCCGCCTCGCCGGAGTTGATCCGGTCGATGAGCTCGGTGACGCCGGCGAGGAGCGCGGGGTAGTCGGGTCGCTCACGCATGTGCAGAGTCTGCCGTGTCAGCCCGGGGTCGGGCAGCCCCGGGCCGCCCGGGATTTTCAGCGTCCGAGGTGGGCGAGTAGCGTCGCCGGCCGGTCGGTGATCACGCCATCCACCCCGTAGTCCAGCAGCAGCTCCAGGTCGGCGAGCTCGTTGACGGTCCAGACGTAGACCTTGTTGCCGGCGTTGCGCAGCGCCGGCACGAGCTGTGGCCGGGCGCGGACCAGGGCGAGGGTCGGCCCGGCGATCCGCGCGCCGAAGGGCAGCCGGCCGACCCGAATTCCCGGCGGCAGCGCCTCGAGCAGGAACACGGTGGGAAGGCGCGGGGCGAGTTCCCGGAGGCGCCGCACCGCCAGCGGCGAGAACGACATGACCGTCACCCGAACGGGATTGTCGGGCCGCGGTTCGAGCAGCCCATGCCGGCGGAGCAGCCGCACCAGGCGCCGCTCGACGTCGCCGCCGAAGCGGCTCGGATGCTTGGTCTCGACCAGCAGCTCGATCGGCCGGCCGGCCGCCCGCACCTCGTCGAGCAGCCGGTCGAGGGTCAGCAGCTTGGTCCGGTTCGGGTCGGCAGGCACGTCCGTGGGCAGATCCTCGGTCGACATCGGCATGTGCCAGGAGCCGAAATCGAGCAGGTCCAGCTCGGCGAGGGTGCGGGTGCTGACCAGGCCCCGCCCGTTGCTGGTCCGGTCGAGCCGGCGGTCGTGGACGCAGACCAGGTGCCCATCGCGGGTGAGACGCACGTCGCACTCGAGCCCGTCGGCACCCTCCTTGATCGCGTGCTGGTACGCGGCGAGCGTGTGCTCGGGCAGGAGGGCGGACGAGCCGCGGTGCGCGAAGACGAGTGGGCCGTCCGGCGGTCCCGCGCCGAGGGGGATCACCTAGAGGACTCGGCCCGGCTGGCCGTTCTCGGTGATTACCGGCCGGCCGGACGTGGCCCAGTCGAGCATCCCGCCGCTGAGGTTGCGGACGTTGTCCCACCCGTTGCCCAGCAGGTAGGAGACGACCTGTCCGGAGCGACTGCCCGACCGGCAGACGACGACCACGTCGGCGTCCGTGGGCACCTCGGCCAGGCGCGCCGGTATCTCCATCATCGGCACGTGGCGGGCGCCGGGGGCGTGGCCAGCCTCCCACTCGTCGGGCTCACGGACGTCGAGCAGGTACGCGTCACCGGAGACCTCCGGGGCGCTGACGGAGGGAACACCAGGTCCGAACATGGCCACCAAGCCTAGTCGGCCGGATGCCGCCGGTTGCACTCACCGCGGCTAAAGCCGGTTGACCCAGCGCGGATTCTCGCGTGCCCAGGATTCGAGGTCGCCCTCCCGCAACGAGCCGAAGAGGTCGGCCGCCTCGGCGCCGGTCAGGATGTGTCCGGGTGCGCCGTCCGTAGGTGGCTGGACTGGCACCTCGACTCCGGATAACTCGCGGGAGCGGAGATTAACCAATGCTCCGACGAGTTCCTCGAGGCTCAGTCCGTTGGTGTCGACCACCAATGCCGAGCCGATGTCCCGCGCCACCTGGTCGAGGCGGAGCGGATTGGTCACCAGGTCGAGTTCGGCGAGCCGGGCGACGGTCGCCTGCCACAGCAGCTGGTGCCGGCGGTGGTAATCCTGATCACCGTCCGGCGCCGGATGCCGGCCGGCGTAGTCGCGTGCCTCCGCTCCGGCAATTCGCTGCTGGCCCGGCCGAGAGAGCATCCCGGTCTGCGCGGACGCCAGCGGCGTCGGGACGGGCACGCCGCCGACAAGATCGATCACGCGGGGAATCGCGTCCAGGTCGATGATCGCCGCCCCGTCGAATCGGATGTCCATGAGGCCGGCCAGCGCCGCCGACAGCCGTCGAGCGGCATCTGCCTCCTCACCGCCGGCCAGCGCCGCGCTGACCAGGCCCACGCCGCCCGAATCGCCGGTGGCGGCGTACGGCGGAACCTCGAGCCGCAGGTGGCGTGGTACGGCGACGAGGTGGGCCTGGTCGAAGCCGGCCGCCACGTGCCCGATCATCACGACAGCGGCCCGGGATCCGGTTTCCGGAGGTGCCCGGTCGGTCGATCCGATCAGCAGATAGTTGAGCGGTCCCGCGGTGCTGCGGGGCGGGCGGCGGGCGCTGGCATCGAGCAACGACTGCTTCACCAGGTTGCGGTCGTAGCGGGCCGCCAAGGCGCGCATCGCGAGGCTCTGTATGCCAGCGATCATGGCGATTGGTTACCCGCGGCGAAGGCCTCTCCCACCCTGCCGGGTCAATGACTGGCCGTCACCACCGCATCGGGATAGTTGATCATGAAGTCGGTTTCATGATGTCGGCTTCATGAGTCGGTTTCATCTGGCCGTCCTGCGGCATGGACAACAGATACGCCTGATCGTCGCTGTCCGGTATGTGCAGGATCCTGACGATGGTGCCCGCTAGTTGCCGTTCGGGCGCGACGGCGGGTTGGCGGTCACCCAGTCGGCCATCTTGTCCGAGGTCATCGCCCGGTACAGGCTCAGCGCCTTCTCCCGGTTGGACACGACCACCGACTCACCGTCGATCATTTCGCTGCCCCGGTGGGGGCTGGTCAGGAACTGCAGGTCCTCGCCGCGTAGCTTGCGGAACTGCAACGCCATGTCCACCAGCGAGAAGCTCTTGTCGACGGTGACCGCGTCGGTTGTCGCGGACAGGAAGCTCACGAGCTTCGCCGGGTTGGCCAGGGTCCCCGAGCTGGCCGCCTTGTCCATCAGCGCCCGCAGGAACTCCTGCTGGTGGCGCATCCGGGCGAAGTCGCCGTCGGGGAACTGCTTGCGCTGGCGGATCCAGTCGAGGGCCTCCGCCCCGTCCATGTGGTTGACGCCCTTTTTGAAGGTGCGGAAGGGCTTGTGGATCGACCGGGTGTCCTGTTCGACGGTGAGGTCGACACCACCGAGCGCATCCGTCACTTCCTTGAAGCCGGCGAAGTCGATCGCCACCACGTGGTCGATGTGTACGTCGGTGAAGCATTCCACGGTCCGTACGGCCAAGGGCAGGCCGCCGAAGGCGAAAGCCGCGTTTATCTTGGCGCGTTCGCCGGTCTCGCAGGCCGCTCCCGGGTTGTCGGGGATGGGAACGTAGAGGTCGCGAGGCATCGAGACGAGGTAGGCACGGTCGTGGCTCGAGGGGACGTGCATCAGGATGATCGTGTCGGCGCGCCACTTGCTGCCCCGGTCGAGCGGGGCATCCGGATCCCGGGAGTCGCTGCCCACCAGAAGGATGTTGACCGGACCGTCCACGGTCTTGGCCGGCCGACCGGCGGTGACCCCGGCGAACGCATCGGTGCGCTTCAGGTCGCCGTTGAGCTTCGTGCCGTACAGGTAGAGCCCGACTCCGGCCAGCAGCGCCAGGACCAGGATC
>DASVMV010000392.1:0-2623 GCA_036384155.1 Micromonosporaceae bacterium | reverse complement strand
CGTCCACGACCGGAATCCGGCGCTGTCGTGTCCCGTGCCGCCACCTGCGGGCGCCGTCGTGCGCCGGTTCGCGCCCCGACGGGCTCCCGCACGTCGGGGACATCCTCCGGAAGCTGCGCCATGATGTCGTCGAACTCTTCGCTGGTGATGTCCCTACAGATCGTCTTGAACACCGCGCGCACGCTGCGGTCGGCGGCGCCGATATCCGCCCCGGCGCGGGCGCTGACCCGCCGGATGAACTCCGCGAACCCGAACGGTTCGGCGGACTCGGGTGCGTTGAGATCGTCCCGGAACTCGCCGGGAAGCTGCGCGGCGAGGTCCCGCGCCTCCCCGCCGGTGAGGCGCTCGGCCAGCGTCTGCAGCGTGGCGTGGGTGAGCGTCTCGGCCCGCGCCGGTGTTGTTCCGGAGCGCCTCGCGACGGAGTCGATGAACTCGGCACGGTCCATCCGCTGATCCTCCTTCCAAGGCGCCCGAGCCGCGTCTACCCGGGCACCGGCAGGTCAAACGGCGGCCCACAGCGGCGGCCCACAGCGGCGGCCCGCAGCGGCGGCTCAGACCGGCGGCGACAGCGGGTAGGCGCGGACGTCGTCGCCGGAGAGCAGCCAACGGGTGGCGCCTTGTACGACCTGCTCCGGCACCTCGTGGCCGCCGGCGAACTCGTCGTAGCTCACGCCGTACCCGAGCGTCCGCAACCGCGGCACGAGCCGTCGGCTGCAGCGGTCGACGGGCAGGACGCGGTCGTCGGTCCCGTGCGAGACGAGCACGCGGGGCTGCCCGTGCGTCACGAGCGGCGCGGCGAATCCGGGGGAGAAGGCGAGCACGCTGTCGAACAGGTCGCCGTTGGTCAGCCCCAGGCAGAGGGCGTACGACGCCCCGTCGGAGAAGCCGCCGATCGTGAGGTGGTCGACCGGGTACGAGTCGAGGACCTGCTCCAGCACCCGGTCGATCCGCCGCACGTCGGGCCCGTAACCGTCGACGATGAGATCCCAGCTGCTCGCCGACGACTTCGGAGCCAGCAGCAGAAACCGATGCTGGTCCGCGAGCGGCAGCAGCAGGTCGAGGGCCTGGCGTGGCGCGCCACCGGCGCCGTGCAGCAGCAGCACCAGGCGGTATGGGTCGCCGTCCACCGGGGCGGGAACGTAGGTGAGCGCCAGCAGTTCCCCGTTCGGCCCGTCGTGCGGCAGCAGCCCGGTTCGGCTGCTGACGGACACCGGTGGGTACGGGCGTACGGACAGCCGGCCGTGCCGGGAGTTTTCCTCCGGCTCGACGTGGGGCAACGCCGGTTCGTTGACGGAAGGCACCTGCGCCGGTCAACCTCCGCCCGGCCGGTCGTACCGCCCGGCGGTCCCGCTGATGTCCCAGAACTCCATCGGGAGGTGGGCGATGACATCGTCGTACTCGCCGGGCGGAATTGTCTCGCGCAGCGTGACGAGGACGGCGACGACCGCGTCCCGCGCTTGCGCCCCGTCCGCCTCGGCCCGGCCGCCGACCCGGCTGACGAACTCGTCCAGCCCGAACTGCTCGGCGGCCTGGTTGGGCCCGAACGCGTAGGGCGCGAGTTCGGCGGGCAGTCGGGCCGACAGGTCCCGGGCCTCGCCGGGGTCGATCCGTTCCGCCAGCGTGGTCAGCGTCGCCCTGGTGAGGGACGTCGCCTGCTCGGATGACGTGCCGAGCAGCGTGGCGACGGAGTCGATGAACGCGTTGTTGGCCATCTTCGCCGACCTCTCCTTCGTCGCCGGACCAGCGGCGTCTACCCGGCGACCGGTATGCCAAACGGCGGCGGCGTCCGTCCCCGGCCGTTTGTCGCCTCTGCTGCCGGGTAGCCGGCTCGGACGAGGGGAGAGCGGCATGACCTATGAGGACTTCATCACCGCGGTGGCCGCCCGGGCACAGGCGTCGGAGGAGCAGGCGAGGGCGATCACGGATGCCACGCTGGAAACGCTGGCCGAGCGGATCAGCGCCGGCGAGGCGGAGGACCTGGCCGCACAGCCAGAACTGCCGGACCGGCTGGCCGACCACCTGCGCAAGACACCGGTACGGGAGAACGCCCAAGCCTTCGGGCTCGGCGAGTTCGTCCGCCGGGTGAGCCAGCGGGCCGGCGTTGACGGGTCCATGGCTCAGGCCGGCGCGCACGCGGTGCTCGCCACGTTGCGCGACGCCGTACCCGCCTATGAGTTCAACGATATGCAGGCCCAGTTGCCGAAGGACTACTGGGCGGTCACCCAGCCGCTGAGTATGCAGCGCGGGGCCCGGTAGCGAGCTCTGCCGCCTCCGCTGGTTCAGCCGGCCGCGCGATGGGCCAAACGTCCCGGATCTCGGGTAGCAAGGGCACTACCCGTCAGACCGCGCGGTGATGGCATGGAACTGAGGGCTCGCTAACGAGAGTGAGTCAGGAGAGGAGGCCCAGCCATGAACGGGACGCTGGAGGGCAAGGTTGCCCTCGTCACCGGAGGTGGGTCGGGCATCGGCCGCGCTACCGCGCTCGCCTTCGCGCGGGAAGGGGCCAAGGTCGTGGTATCCGACGTGGTGTCCGAGGGCGGCAAGGAGACGGTTCGCCTGATCGAGGCGGCCGGCGGGATGGCCTTCTTCATGGAGGCCGACGTCTCCTCGGCGGCCGACGCGC
>DASVMV010000391.1:0-7431 GCA_036384155.1 Micromonosporaceae bacterium | reverse complement strand
CACCAGCACCGCGCCCAGGGCCACCGCGCGGCGGCGGCGCGGTCCGCGGCAGCGGAGCGTCCTCAGCGCGCATCGGCCTCCTGCCACGGCTCAGTCCAGCGTGTAGAGATAGGCGGCGATGTCCTGTGCGTCGACCGCGTTGACGCCCAGATTCGGCATCGCCGTGCCCGGTTCCACGGCCTGCGGATTCGAGATCCAGCGCTGCAGGTTGTCGGCGTTGTTCGGCAGCTCCCCGGCGATGTAGGAGCGGGCGCCGAACCGGGTCAGCGGCGGTCCGACCAAGCCATTGGCCCGTTCGACACCGGGAATGGTGTGGCACGACCCGCACCCGTACCGGGCGATCAGCTCGGCGCCGCGGTCGGGGTGGCCGCCCCGGGACTCAGGCGGCGGCGGCGCGGGCGCCCGGCTGCAGGCCGCGACGACCACCAGGGGCAGCACCACGAGGACGGGCCACAGCACCCGGATCTGACGGGAGAGCCTCATCGCACCACCCCTTCATCCAGGTCTGCCGCGGCACCAGCGCGGCTGAGCGGCGCCGACTTGGACCGGTCGGACCGGTCGAGCCAAACCAGCCAGCGGAGGACCACGGCGAGCGCCGCCACCAGCGCGACCGCGTCCATCGGCGCCCACATCAACAGGCCCGCCAACTGCTGGTCGGCCAGCGGGTCGGCGCCGTACACCCGGGCGGGATAGACCGGCGCCGGCGCGAAGGTCAGCACCGCGCCGAGTGCCGAAGCCGACAGCATGGTGCCGACCAGGAGCAGCACCGCCACCGGTGCGGGCGGCCGGTGCCGCGGCGCGCCGAGCACCGGCGCCCAGAACAACCAGGCCGTGGTCACGAAACACAGGTGTTCCACCCCATGGACGACGGGATGCTCCACGCCGGCGATGTACGGGCCCGGCATGTGCCAGAACCACAGCGACACCGTCTGGCTGCCGCCGGCAAGCAGGGCGTACACCACGGGTCGCCGTAGCCCTCGGCCAGCGGGCGCGGCCCGCGACCGGGCGAGTCGCCGGCGCAGCGACGGCAGGGCGGCGAGACTCAGCGGCAGGCCCGCGGCTCCGGTCGCGAGCAGCGGTCCCGCCACGAGCAGAAGCAGCATGTGCTGGGTCATATGCCCGGCGAACGAGCTCTCCCCCAGCTCGTGCACCGCGCCCTGCTGTGCGGCCAGCACGACCAGCACGCCGGCGCCGAACGCGGCCACCCGCCAGGCCGGTACCACCCGGCCCGCGCCCCGCCGGGACCAGAGTTCCTGCACACCGCGCCCGTAGCCAGCCACGAGCAGGCAGACTGCGACGACGAACGCGATCGTCAGCAGTCCTTCCGGTATGGAGTCGCCAGCCGGCGGGGACCCGACCGCCGGTGCGGGGGCCAGGGCCTGGTGGACAGTGGCGCTCATCGCTGACATGGCGGGAACACCAGCACGGCGATGCCGCCGAGCACGATGATGGCCAGGAAGAGCAGATTGGCCCAGATGCCAAGGGTGGCGAGCAGGCGCGCCCGACTGTAGGAGCGATCCTCGGCGCCGGCCCGCGGTGCCCGCCCGATGCGCCGCAAGACGAGCCCGGCAACCAGCAGCGAGCCCACGGTGACCAGGGCGGGGATTACCACGGCGAGCCCGATGGCCTGCCAGAGCGGGACCGCCGAGACGCGCTCGGAGCCGGCGGCACAGGCGAGTTCGTCGATGCCCCACGCGCCAAGCAGGTGCACCGCCCAGGCCAGCGCGCCGCCGAGCACGCCGTACCAGAGCAGCAGCCCACCGGCGAGGCGGGCGCCGTGACCGGGCGGGGCGCTCATCACAGCCGCGGAGACAGGTAGATGGTGAAGAGGATCGCGGCCCACACCGCGTCGACGAAGTGCCAGTAGATCGCCGTGTTGCGCACGCGCTCGTGGCGGTGGACGCCGAAGCTGCCGGCCTGCGCCGAGGCGACGAGCAGCCAGCTCACCATGATCAGCCCGACCAGGACGTGCAGCCCGTGGAAGCCGGTGATCGCATAGAACAATGAGCCGTAGACGTCGGTGGTCATGGTGAAGTGCTTCAGCTTCTCGGCGTACTCGGTGGCCTGCAGGGTCAGAAAGCTCGCCCCGAGCACCAAAGTGGCGGCCAGCCCGCACCGCAGCCGCCAGCGCTGGCCCCGGCGGATGCCGTGTTCCGCCCACACCATCGGCAGGCTGCTCGGCAGCAGCAGGGCCGTCATCAGCAGCGGCTTGAGCAGCTTGGGGTGCTCGATCCCGTCCGGCGGCCACTGCGCGCCGAACTGGAAGCGCAGGTAGAAGTAGCTGCCCAGGAAACACGCGAAGAGGGCGGCATCGGCAACCACCAACATCACCATGCCCCACCATCCGGTGGACCGACCCACCGGCAGCTCGGTGCTGAGCGCCTCGGCGCCGGTCGCCGCTGCCACCGCACCTCGACGGGTCATGCCGCTACCCCGACTTCCGCCTCCGGCCGGTGCGGCGGCCAGAGCCAGACCGCGATCGTCGCCGCCACCAACGTCGCGGCGACGCCCGCCAACGGATACCAGCCGAACAGCATCGCGGTGAAGAAGGCCAGCAACGCCAGGGCGAGGACCAGCGGTTGCAGCGAAGGTTCGGGCATCTCCACCGCGCGCTCGGGACGGGCATCAAGTTCACTGGTGAGCAGCGTCCGACGGCCCTCGCTGAGGATGCGGTCCGCGGTGGCGCCCGCGCCGGTGGACTCGCGGGTGCGCTCGTCCCACGTCGGATGCAGGCTGTGCACCCGCGGCAGCACCGGGAAGTTGTACGGTTCGGGCGGCGACGAGGTGGACCATTCGAGGGTGTCGCCACCCCACGGATCGTCGGGGGCGGGTCGGCCCCGGCGCACCGCGTGCACCAGCCCGACGAGGACGAGCAGCAGGCCCACGGCGAGCAGGTACGACCCGAGCGTGCTGACCAGGTTCCACCCGTCCCAGCCCAGCTCGCTGCGGTAGGTGTAGACCCGGCGCGGCATACCCAACAGGCCGTACAGGTGCATCGGGAAGAAGGTGACGTGCATGCCGGCAAAGACCAGCCAGAACGCCCACCGGCCGAGTCGCTCGTGGTACATCCGACCGGTGATCTTTGGCAGCCAGTAGTAGATGCCGGCGAGCATCGGGAAGACCGCGCCGCCGATCAGCACGTAATGGAAATGCGCCACCACGAAGTACGAGTCGGTGGTCTGCTGGTCGAACGCGGTCAGCGCGAACATCGCGCCGGTGAAGCCACCGAGCACGAAGGTGACGATGAAGCCGATCAGGAACAGCATCGGCACCCGCAGCACCAGCCGGCCGAGCAGCATGGTGGCCAGCCAGGCGAAGATCTGGATGCCGGACGGGATCGTGATGATGCTGCTGGCCGCGCTGAAGAAGCTGTACGACAGCCGCGGCAGCCCGGTGGCGAACATGTGGTGTACCCAGACCCCGAACGAGATGATCGCGATCGCCACGATGGACAGCACGACAAGTGGGTAGCCGACGACCCCACGCCGGGTGAAGGCGGGCAGCACCGCGGAGACGATGCCCAGCGCCGGCATCACGATGATGTAGACGTCCGGGTGACCGAAGATCCAGAACAGATGCTGCCAGAGCAGCACGTTGCCGCCGGCCGCCGGGTCGAAGAAGTGCGTGTCGAACCGCCGGTCGAGGAAGAGCATCGCGTTGTCCAGGTTCAATGCCGGCAGCGCGAAGATCACCATGAAGGCGGTCGCCACGATCGCCCACACGAACAGCGGCACCCGGTTGAGCGACATCCCTGGGGCGCGCAGCTTGACCGCGGTGACGATGAAGTTGATCGACGCGGCGGTAGTCGAGATGCCGAGGAAGAGCAGGCCGAGCGCGTAGATGTCCATGTGCAGACCCGGGTTGTGCTGCTGCTCGCTCAGCGGGGCGTAGGCGAACCAGCCGTTGTTCGGCGCCGCACCGAACGGCAGACTTCCCCACATGAAGAGCCCGGCGAAGAGGAAGATCCAGTAGCCGAGCGCGTTCAGCTTCGGGAAGGCCATGTCCCGCGACCCGATCATCAGCGGGACGAGGAAGTTGCCGAAGCCGAAGAGCATCGGGGTGGCGAACAGGAAGATCATCGCCGTGCCGTGCATCGTGAAGAGTTGGTTGTACTCCTGTGGCGAGACGACCCCCGCCTCCGGCGAGGCGAGCTGGGTCCGCATAACCAGAGCGCTGACCCCGGCCAGGGCGAAGAACAGCGCGGCGGTCGTCAGGTAACGGCGGCCGATCTTCTTGTGGTCGACGGTGCTGAACCACGAGCGGAGCGAGGGCCGCTCGGCCCACTGCGCGGTGAGGCGGGTCAGGTCTTCGTGGCCGGCGCCGATCGCGGGCGTGGTTGCGGCGGTCATCCTTGCCTCCCCGGCCTATTCCAGTGACCGCAGGTACGCGATGAGATCCGGCAGCTGTCCGGCGTCGACCGGCTGCGGTGGCATCGGGTTGCCGGGCTTCACCGTCTGTGAGTCGACGATCCAGCCGCCGAGGTGGCCGGCGTCGTTGGGCACCGCGCCGGCACCGAGGCTCCACCGGGAGCCCACGTTCGACAGGTCGGGCCCCACCCGCGCCTGTGCGCTGGTGCCCCGGATCGCGTGGCACGCCGCGCAGCTTCCCTGCACGAACGCCTGCTGGCCGCGGCGCTCGGCCTCGGTCTGCGGCTGGCGCGCCGGGGCGTTCAGTCGGGCCAGCCAGGCGTCGAAGTCGGCCCGGGGTTGCGCGACGACCAGGAAGGCCATGTGCGCGTGCTGCGTGCCGCAGTACTCCGCGCACTGGCCGCGGTAGCTGCCCGGCCGCACCGCTTGCAGCCAGGTCTCCCGTACCTCGCCGGCGATCAGGTCGGTCTTCGGCATCAGCTGCGGGACCCAGAAGCTGTGCAGGACGTCGTCGGTACGCAGGCGCACGTTCACCCGTTCGCCGACCGGGATGTGGATCTCGTTGGCCGTGGCTCCGGACGAGCCCTCGTAGCGCACCTCCCACCACCACGTGTGGCCGGTCACCTCGACCGTCGGCGCGTCCGCCTCCGGATCGGCGCCCAGGGCGGCGAGGTCGCGCAGGCCGACGCCGTACACCGCGACCAGAATGACGAACGGCAGCGCGGCCCCGGCGAGCGTGACGAAGCGAAGCGGCTGACCGTGCCGGACCGGCGCCGTCCCCCGCCGGAACACCAGGGCCCAGACCAACAGGGCCATGACCTCGACGAAGACTGCCACGGAGATCCAGAACAGCAGCCACCACAGGCCGGCGATCCGCTGCGCACCCACGCCCCCGGGACTCAGCGCCGACGGCGAGTCGCCACCGCAGCCGGCGAGCAGGTACAGCCCGAACAGCGTCGCGGCCAGCGGGCTGCGCCCCACTCGCAGGCGTCGGCACACGGTCCGGCCAGCATCCGCCGCGATGTCACCTGTCGTGTCCACCGCAATGGAGACTAACCATCTATGCCAGATATAAGGCCTCTATCCGAATAGTCCATCAGGCGTCTTTGGGGCGGTTTATGGTGGGCAACGCAGTGGACCCACCGGCAAGCGCCCGGGCGCGGACAGGGAGATCATGCGAACCTCCAGGGTGGACCTCGCCGCGGATACGGCGCGGGCGGCTGCCGGAAGGCGGACGATGGCATGGCTCGCCGGCGGGCTCACGGCGGCGGCGCTGCTGACCGGCGGCCTGGTGGCACCGGTTGATGAGGTCCAGGGGCAGGCACAACGCCTGATGTACCTCCACGTACCCGCCGCCTGGGTGGCGTTCGCCGCCTTCGCGGCCGTTCTGGCGGCCAGCGGGGCCTACCTGATCGGCGGCGACCTGCGGTGGGACCGGTTTGCCCGGGCAGCTGCCGAGATCGGCGTCGTGCTGACCGCGGTCGCGATCGCGAGCGGATCGCTCTGGGGACATCTGGTCTGGGGCACCTGGTGGGCCTGGGACCCCCGGCTGGTCAGCACGGCGCTGCTCTTCCTCGCGTACGCGGGTTATCTCGCGCTGCGCCGCGCGATCAGCGAGCGGACCGGTGCGCCCGACGGCGACGACTCCCGGGTGGCCGGGCCGGCCGCCTTGGTCGGCATGAGCGGCTTCCTGATCGTCCCGGTGGTGCACTTCTCGGTCGTCTGGTGGCGGTCGCTGCACCAGCAGGCGACCGTGCTCGCTCCGCAACGTCCGCCGATCGATCCACGGATGGCCCTCGCGCTGCTGCTCGCGCTCGCCGCCGCGTCCGTGGCGGCGCTCTGCGTCCTACTCCACCGGGTGATCGTCCTGGAGCGCCGCCTCGACCGCCCGCCGTCACCCGATCGGCCCCCCGATCGCGTTCCCGCTCACGCCGGATGATCCGCCGCCGTGCCGGCCGGATCACCGCCGCCGCCGTCGTACTCGCCGCAGGCGCGCTGCTGATCACCAGCGCCCTGCGCGACACCCTGACGTACTACCGCACCCCCGCCGAGGTGCTGTCCGATCCGGACGCCGGCCGGGAGCGGGTACGCCTCGGCGGCGAGGTGGTGCCCGGTTCGCTGCGCCACAGCGGCAACCTGATTGTCTTCCGACTGGCCGAGGCGGGCCGCGAGGTCACCGTCGAGCAGCGCGGCGTGCCACCGGAGACCTTCCGCGAGGGCGAGGGTGCGGTCGTCGAGGGCACGTTGTCGGCGGACGGGGTGTTCCAGTCCGACCATGTCGTGGTCCGACACGGCAACGAGTACCGGCCCTCCTCCGCCCCGGTGCCGGTCGATGCTCGGTGACCTGGGCACCGCGAGCCTCGCCGCCGGGCTGGTCTGCGCCACGCTCGCCGCCCTCCTCTGGCTGCGCGCGGCGCTCTTCGGCGCCGTAACCCGGGCCGCCCGGATCGCCACCGCTGCGACGGTGCTCGCCGCGGTGGCCGCCGGCGCCGCACTGGAGACCGCCCTACTGCGGCACGACTTCGGCGTCCGGTTCGTGGCCGAGAACGGCGGCCGGGACGTGCCGCTGTACTACACCGTGACGAGTCTGTGGTCCGCCCTGGACGGGTCGCTGCTGCTCTGGCTGCTGATCCTCGGCGGTTACGCGGTTCTGCTGGGCCGCCGCCGATACCCGGCCCGGCTGCACGCCTACGCGATGGTCGTGGTCAGCACCGTGGCGATGTTCTTCTTCGCGGTGAGCTACTTCGCCGCGAACCCGTTCCGCGAGGTGCGCCCGGTACCGCTGGACGGCCCTGGCCCCAACCCGTTGCTGCAGCAGCACCCGGCGATGGGCGTACACCCTCCCCTGCTCTACGCCGGCTACATCGGACTGGTCGTTCCATTCGCCTTCGCGCTCGCCGCGCCGCTGGCCGGCCGGGACGGCCGTGCTTGGCTGCGGTTCGCGCGATCCTGGACGCTGGTCGCCTGGGCGGCGCTCACCGCCGGCATCGGGCTCGGCGCCTGGTGGTCGTACGCGGTGCTCGGCTGGGGCGGCTACTGGGCGTGGGACCCCGTCGAGAACGCA
>DASVMV010000390.1:0-3141 GCA_036384155.1 Micromonosporaceae bacterium | reverse complement strand
GCCCCGCCCCTCGTCATGCCGGCGGCGCAGACCGGGCCGCTAACGGCTGCCGCTACCGTCGCCGCCGACCGGCGCTCCCACCCCTGCACCGCCCAGGTCGGTGGCGGACACCCGGCTCGACGGCAATCCCGGCACGCCCTCGATCCACCGCAGGCGTCGCAGCGGCAAGAGCCACGCCGCTACGGCGGCCAAGACCACCCAGCCCCGACGCGGCCCTCATGGTGGCCCGCGGCCCCGCCGCCTCGGCGATCACAACACCGGTGAGCGCGCCGGTCGGCCAGCCACAATGCTCCGCGCGGGGTCACTCAGTGGTACGCCGACGGACCACCTCGGCCAGGGCGACCGCCGCCGCCACGCTGGCGTTCAGGGACTCGACGGTCGACGCCATCGGAATGCCGACCCGAAGGTCGCATGTCTGCCCCACCAGCCGGGACAGCCCCCGCCCCTCCGAGCCGACCACGACGACGAGCGGTCCGACCGCCGCCTCCAGGTCGTACAGGTCCGTTTCGCCATCGGCGTCAAGCCCGACCGCCACGAAGCCGGCCTGCTGGCAGGCGCGCAGCGATCGGGTCAGGTTGGTAACCCGGCTGACCGGCAGCCGCGCCGCGGCACCCGCACTCGTCCGCCAGGCCGTGGCGGTGATCCCGGCCGCCCTCCGCTCCGGCAGGAACACGCCGTGCGCACCGAACGCGGCCGCCGACCGGACCACCGCGCCGAGGTTGCGCGGGTCGGTCACCCCGTCGAGGGCCACCAGCAGCGGAGCGGGCTGTTCCAGCGCCGCGGCGAGCAGGTCGTCGAACGGCTCGTACGCGAACGGCGGCACCTGCAGCCCGACACCCTGGTGCAGGACACCGCCGGTCATCCGGTCCAGCTCGGTGCGGCTGACCTCCAGGATCGGCACGGCGCGGTCGGCCGCCGTCCGTACCAGCTCCTTGACCCGGTCGTCGACGTCGATGCCCTGGGCGACGTACAGCGCGATGGCCGGCACCTGTGCGCGCAGCGCCTCCACCACCGGGTTGCGGCCGACGAGCAACTCCGGGGCGTCCTTGGCCGGCGGGGCCTTACGGCCCGGCGACACCCGGGCGCCGGCCCGGGCCGGGCCACCGGCGGCACCGCGCCCGGCCGTGCGGTCCTTGCCCCAGGTGGTGTCCTTCGTGCCGGGTACGCCCACCTTCGGCGCGCGGCCTTCCTCGGCCGCGGCGCGCCGCTCCTTCTCCTGCTTCCATTTGGTGCGCTTCGGCAGCTTCTCGGTGCCGGAGTACCCCTTGTGCCACGGCCGCTCGTCGGCGGGCAGCGTGCGGCCCCGGCCGGCGAGGCCGGCCCGGTTCTTCCCGCCCGAGCCGACGGTGCTGCCCTTCTTCGCGGTAGCCCGCCGGCCCCGGCGCTGTGAGTTGCCGGCCATTACCTGCCGTCTCCGATCGTCCAACGCGGTCCGTGCGGGGTGTCCTCGACGACGATACCGGCGATCTTGAGCTGATCCCGTACGGCGTCCGCGGCGGCCCAGTCCTTGCGTCCGCGCGCCTGCTGGCGCTGCTCCAGCGCCAGCGCCACCAGCGCGTCAACCACACCGCGCAGGCCCCCGCCGGCCGGCTCACCGGCCCACGCCGGATCCAGCGGGTCGAGGCCGAGCACGTCGAGCATCGCCCGTACGGACGCCAGCGCACCGCGGACCGCGACCTCGTTGCCGACGGCGAGTGCCGAGTTGCCGTTGCGGACCACCTCGTGCACGCTCGCCAGCGCGCCGGACGTATTGAGGTCGTCGTCCATCGCGGCGACAAAGTCGGCGCACAGCGCCCCGAGGGTTCCCGCCCCCACCAGTTCGGCCGCCCGCTGCACGAAGCCCTCGATGCGGCGGTAGGCGACGGCCGCCTCGCGCAGCGCCTCGTCCGAGTAGTCGATCCGCGAGCGGTAGTGCGGGGCGGCCATGTAGTACCGCAGCTCGACCGGGCGGACCCCGAGCGACGTCACGTACTCGAGGTCGATGACGTTGCCCAGCGACTTGCTCATCTTGGCCTCGCCCAGGTTGAGCAGACCGTGATGCACCCAGAAGCGGGCGAACGGCAGCCCGGCTGCGTGCGACTGGGCGATCTCGTTCTCGTGGTGCGGGAAGATCAGGTCCAGCCCGCCACCGTGGATGTCGAACTCGTCGCCTAGATACCGCCGGCACATCGCCGAGCACTCGATGTGCCAGCCCGGCCGGCCGCGGCCCCACGGGGAGGGCCAGGAGGCGTCGGCCGGCTCGTCCGGCTTGGCGCCCTTCCACAGGGCGAAGTCGCGCGGGTCACGCTTGCCACGCGCGGGCGCGTCGTCGGCCGGCTCCATCGCGTCGACCTTCTGACCGGACAGCGCGCCGTAGTCCGAGAAGGACCGGACGTCGAAGTACACGTCGCCGCTGCCGTCCTCGGCCGGGTAGGCGTTGCCTTTCTCGATCAACAGCTTGATCAGCTCGTGCATCTCCGGGATGTGCCCGGTCGCCCGCGGCTCGTACGTCGGCGGCAGCACGTTCAGCGACTGGTACGCCGCAACCAGCACGACCTCGTTCGCGTACGCGATCGACCAGAACGGCCGGGCCCGCTCCAGGGACCTGACCAGCAGCTTGTCGTCGATGTCGGTGAGGTTGCGGATGAACCTCACGTCGAAGCCGGAGCGCAGCAGCCAGCGGCGCAGCACGTCGTAGTTGACGCCGGAGCGAAGATGCCCGATGTGGGGAGGCGCCTGCAGGGTGAGGCCACACAGGTAGATCCCCACCGTGCCGGCTTCCCGCGGGACGAAGTCCCGCACCGATCGGGTGGCGGTGTCATACAGGCGTAGCGTCACCGTACAAGGGTACCGGCCAGCCGGCGCCGCAGGCGGCAGGCGGTCGTACGCTGCCTGCTGTGGCAACCACCGAACGGCGCGAGCGGGGGGCCGAGACCGCCCAGACTCTCGACCGGGGCCTACGCCTGCTGCACCTGGTCGCGGACGCGCCGGAGGGGTTGACGATCACGGAGGCCGCAGCGCGGCTGGGCGTCGGCCGGGCGGTCGTCTACCGGCTCATCGGGGCGCTGGCCGAGCACGGCATGGTACGGCGCGACGGCAGCGGCCGGCTGCGGCTGGGTGGCGGGGTGCTGCACCTGGCGCGGCGGGCCCAACCGCTGCTGG
>DASVMV010000389.1:0-16654 GCA_036384155.1 Micromonosporaceae bacterium | reverse complement strand
GGCGACGCACAATGGGCGGCATGCCGCTACCCCTCCCCCGCCCCGCCGCGGTCGTCGGTCTCACCCGATCGGCCCTCGACCAGGCCGTCGGCTCCGCCGCCGCGGTCGCCGCCCTGCCCACTCGCGCCTTCGGCGTACTGGCCAGCATCGAAACCCTGGTCGATCGGATCAGCGCCGTGGTCGACCGGGTCGAGCGCACGCTCGACCGGACCGATCGGGTGGTGGAGGAGGCCGAGAAAGCGGTCACCGAAATCGCGGTGATCAGCGCCGCGGCCACCGCGGCGATCGAGAATGCGACCGCGGTGACCCAGGCCGCCACGGCCGTGATCGGCGAGGCCGAGCAGGTAGCCGCGGCCGCGGGTGTGGTCGTCGGTGAGACGCAGGCGATCGTGGCCCGCACCGCCGCCACCGTCGCCCGCGCCGAGGTCACCGCCGCAACCGCGGACGAGCTGCTCGGCGCGTACGAGACCACGCTGCGCAAGGCGGCGCCGATGGCACACCGGTTCGTCGAGCAGCTGACCGCGGAGGAGGTCGACGCGGCGATCCGGTTGGTCGATGAGCTGCCCAAGCTCACCGACCACCTCACGTCCGACGTCCTGCCGATCCTCGCCACGCTCGACCGCGTGGGGCCGGACATCCACGACCTGCTCGAGGTCACCCGTGACCTGAAGCTCGCCGTGGCCGGAATTCCGGGGCTCGGTCTGCTGCGCCGTCGCGGCGAGAACCGGCTGGCCGACGAGGAGACCGATCCGTTGGCCAGTTGACGCCGGGCGTGGTCAGGACGGCCGCTCCGCGCCCCGGGCGAAGAGCTCGTCGATCTCGGCCCGGCGCGGCAGCGACACCGACGCACCGACCCGGCGTACGCACGCGGCGCCGGCCGCGCAGGCCCAGCGCACCGCCTCGCCGAGGTCGCGGTCCTCGCCCCAGGCCACGGCGAGCGCTCCCGTGAACGCGTCGCCGGCCGCGGTCGAATCCACCGTCGGCACCTCGAGCCCGGGAATTCGGCGCTCGGCGCCGTCACGATCGCCGTACCAGGCGCCCCGTGCGCCGAGCGTCACGATCACCCGGGGCGCCTTCGCCAGCAGCGCGGTGAAGTCCCGCCCACCGCCGATCGCCCGCGCCTCGATCTCGTTGACCACCAGGAGGTCGACCGCGTCGAGCAGCTTCTGGGGCAGCTCGCGGGCCGGTGCCGCGTTCAGCACCACGCGGGTGCCGGCGGCCCGAGCGGCGGCCGCCGCCTGGGTGGCCGTCTCGATCGGAATCTCCATCTGGGTGACCAGCACGTCGGCTTCCCGTACGGCGGCAAGCTCCGGCTCGGTGAGTGCGGTCAGCGCGGCGTTGGCGCCGGGGGTGACCACGACGCTGTTCTCCCCCTCGGCATTGACCATGATCACTGCTACGCCGGACGTACCGTAGACCACCCGCATGAACGACGTGTCCACACCGGACGCCGCGATCCGGGCGCGCAGCGTGACGCCGAAGGAGTCGGAGCCGATCGCGCCGAGGAAGGCGCTGGATGCTCCGGCCCGGGCAGCCGCGATGGCCTGGTTCGCGCCCTTGCCGCCGGGCACCGTGACGAAGTCGGTGCCGAGCACCGTCTCACCGGGAGCGGGCAGCGTCGGGGCGACCGCGACCAGGTCCATGTTGGCGCTGCCGACGACCACGACGCGCGGCCCGTCCACGGGTCCTCCCACACTTTCGTCGAACCCCGAGTGTAGACACGGCCCGGCGGTGATCTGGCAGGCTGCCAGGCATGAATCAGCTGCCGCTGGGCGTCATGTACCGCTGCGACAACCCGCCGGAGAATCTGCCGGCCTACGCGCGACTGGTGGAACGGCTGGGCTACGACGAGCTGTGGGTGGTCGAAGACTGTTTCTTCACCGGGGCGGTCTCCGCGGCCGCGGTCGCGGCCGCGGCGACCGAGCGGCTCACCGTCGGTATCGGCATCCTTCCGGCGGCGTTCCGCAACCCCGCCCTCGCCGCCATGGAACTGAGCAACCTCGGCCGCCTGTTCCCCGGCCGGATCCAGGCCGGGTTCGGGCACGGCATCGCCGCCTGGGTCAACCAGGTCGGCGCGGCACACCCCTCACCCATGGCCGTGCTCGGCGAGACCGTCGAAGCCGTCCGTCGTCTCCTGGCGGGGCACAAGGTGAGCGCAGCCGGGCGACACGTGCGGCTGAGCGAGGTGGCTCTGGAGTTTCCACCACCCGTACCCGTCCCGATCTTCACCGGCGTGCGCAATGAAAAGTCCCTCCGCCTGTCCGGCCGGGTCGCCGACGGAACGATCCTCGCCGAGGGCGAAAGCCCCGGCTACGTCCGGTGGGCCCGGGAGCGGATCGACGAGGGGCGCCGCGAGGCCGGCCGTACCGACGAGCACCGGCTCACCGTGTACGTCCACCTCGACTTCGACCAGGGCCGGCGCAGCGCCCGGCGGGAGGTCGCGGCGCGGTTGGCCAACCCGCGCCATCCTCTGCCGCCGCCCGACGGCGACCTGGCCGCCGAGGTCGTCGAGCTGCGCAGTCGTACCTCGAGCCTGGACGAGCTGGCCGACGCGCTCCCGGACCGGTACCTCGACCGGTTCGCTGCGGCCGGCGACGCGGACCAGTGCGCCCGATCGGTGGCGGGGTTGCAGGCGGCCGGCGCCGACGCGGTGGTGTTCGTGCCACCGCGCGACCCGCAGCTCGCCGTGGCCCACCTCACCCTCGCGGCCGAGCACCTGCTGCCGATGCTGCGGGGCTCCGCCCTCAGGCGGCCCGCGCGGTGAACCGGCCGGCGGACCGCTCGACGGTGAGCGGGAGGCCGAACGTCTTCGACAGGTGCTCGGCCGTGACCGTGTCGTCCAGCAGTCCCTGCGTGACGATCACGCCCTCGCGCAGTAGCAGCGCATGGGTGAACCCGGGCGGGATCTCCTCCACGTGGTGGGTCACCAGCACGAGGGCTGGCGCGTCCGGGTCGTGGGCCAGTTCGGCCAGCCGGGCGACGAGATCCTCGCGGCCACCCAGGTCGAGTCCGGCCGCCGGCTCGTCGAGCAGCAACAGCTCCGGATCGGTCATGAGCGCCCGGGCGATCTGCACCCGCTTGCGCTCGCCCTCGGAGAGGGTGCCGTACGCGCGGCCGGCCAGCGCGGCGGCACCCAGCTGGTCGAGCAGCTCGCGGGCCTGGGCCTCGTCCGCGGCCTCGTACCCCTCGCGCCAGCGGCCGACGACCGACCAAGCGGCGGTCATCACGACGTCGAGCACCCGCTCGCCGGCGGGAATCCGGTCGGCCAGGGTCGGCGTCACCAGACCGATCCGGGTGCGCAACTCGGCCAGATCGGTGCGCCCGACCCGTTCGCCGAGGACGCGCGCGGAGCCGGTGCTCGGATGCAGGTGCCCGGCCGCCAGGTTGAGCAGCGTCGTCTTGCCCGCGCCGTTCGGGCCGAGCACGACCCAGCGCTCGTCCAGCTCCACCCGCCAGTTCGCGTCGCGTACCAGGTGGGTGCCGGAACGCACCACGCCAACGCCGTCGAGGTCGATCACCAGGTCGTCGTCCACACCCACCGGTCCATCCAACCACGCGCGCCGGCGCTGCCCCCTACGGGCGCCGGCTTGGTCGTAAGGTCTGGCCTGGCTTTGATCACGCCATCCGCCAGCCGACGGGGAGAATGCCCTTGAGCGAGCAAGTCAACGGATCGGGCGCATGAGTGCCGTCATCGAGATCCAGGAGCTCCGCAAGACGTTCCGGACGCTGCGGCGGGGACGCCGGGTGGCCCTGGACGGATTCGACATGCTCGTCGAGTCCGGCCAGGTGCACGGCTTTCTCGGCCCGAACGGATCCGGCAAGACGACAACGCTGCGCGCCCTGCTCGGTCTGGTCCGCGCGGACGGCGGTCGGATGGCGGTGCTCGGTCAACCGGCGCCGGAGCAACTGCCGGCCGTAACCGGCCGGATCGGCGCGATCGTGGAGAGCCCCCAGTTCTTCGGCAACTTCACCGGTCGGAAGACACTGCGACTGCTCGCCACCGCCGGCGGCGTCGAGGCGGCCCGGGTCGACGCGGTGCTCGACCAGGTCGGCCTGCGAGATCGGGCCGATGAGCGGGTCAAGGGCTATTCGCTGGGCATGCGGCAGCGCCTCGCGGTGGCCTCCGCCCTGCTCAAGCGGCCGGAGCTGTTGATCCTCGACGAGCCGGCCAACGGCCTGGACCCGGCCGGCATCCGCGAGATGCGGGACATGATGGCCGCTCTGGCGGCCGCCGGCGTCACCGTCCTGGTATCCAGCCACATCCTCGCCGAGATCCAGCTCATCTGCGACCACGTGACGATCATCTCGCGCGGCCGCCGGGTGGTGGCCGGGCGCGTCCGCGACGTGCTCTCCGGCTTCGACCGCGGCGAGATCCGGGTACGGGTGGCCGAACACCGCCGTGCGGCGGAGATCCTGCGCGCCGCGGGCCGGCCGGTGGCCGTACACGACGATCACCTCGTGGTCGCCGATGCCGCCGACCCGTCTTTGATTGCGCAGACGCTGGGCCGGCACGACCTGTGGGTCCGCGAACTGACCCCGCTGACCCCCGACCTGGAAAGCGTCTTCCTGACCCTCACCGACACCGTTCCCGAGCCGGGCCGGGCCAAGCAGGTCGACGGGTCGGTGCTGCCGGTGCCGGCGGGTGGGGCCGAGGCGTGGGCGCCCACCCAACGCGCCGGGGCCGACGCCGAAGCGGCGCAGATCGACCTCGGTCCGATGGGTTCCGACGACAAGGGGATACCGGCGTGAATCTCTTTCGAGCCGAGGTTTCCCGGCTGGCCGCGCGCCGTTTCGTCCAGCTCATGGCCGTGTTGCTGATCGGCGCGTTCGGGATCACGATCGCCACCACCCTCGCCAGTTCCCATCAGCCGAGCGCGAACGAAGTCGCCATGGCCGAGGCGCAGGCCGCGCAGCAGCGGATCGACCTGCGATCCGGCTACCAGCGGTGCCTGTCCGATCAGCGGAACAATCCCGGGCCGGCCCTCCAGCACAACTGTGAGGCGATGAATCCGGACCGCGTCGATCGGGAGGACTTCCTCTCCGGCGTGTTCGTCTTCGAGCGCGAGATCCGGCCGCTGATGTACTTCCTCATCGCGTTCCTGGCGCTGTTCGGCTTTCTGGTCGGCGCCTCCTACGTCGGTGCCGACCTGCACTCCGGCGGCATGACCAACCTGCTGCTGTGGCGGCCGAAGCGGATAACCGTCCTGGGCACCAAGCTCGGCACGCTGCTGGGCGCCATGCTGGTCGGGTCGGTCGTCGCATCCGCGCTCTATCTGGGCGCGTTCTGGTTGATCGCACAGACCACCGGGCTGCCCGGCGATCTGGATGGCGACTTCGGGCGGTGGATGGGGCTGACCTCGGCAAGAGGGCTGGTCCTCATCCTCGGGGTGACCGCTCTCGGCTTCGCGATCGCCACCCTCGGCCGGCACACCGCCGCCGCGCTCGGGGCGGTCGCCGCGTATGCCATCGGGTGGGAGGTGGGCGCCCGGATCGTACTGAGCATCGTCGAGGCCGGCCGACCGGAACAATGGATGATGTCGACGTACGTCGTTGCCTGGATGAGTGGTGCGGTCCACTTGTGGGACCGCAACGCGTGCTCCGGTCCGACCTTCGGGTTCTGTGACCCCGGGTACACGCTGACCTGGGTGCACGCCGCCGCGGTACTCGGCGTCCTGTTCGTCGGCTGCGTCGTCGTCGCCTTCGCCGACTTCCGGCGGCGCGACCTGGCCTGACCGCGACATCAGGCCGTCGCGGCACCGAACACCTCGTCCCGTACGGCGTCGAGCGCGATCCGCAGCGCGCCCTGCAGCACCGGTTCGTCCGGCACGGCGGTCGCCACGACGCGCGGCGACACCAGGGTGATCGCGGCCACCTCGTGCTGCACGCGTTCGGCCAGTGCCGTGCCCCCGGCCTGCCCGATGTCCCCGGCGAGTACGACCAGCGGCGGGTCCAGCACCACGCAGGTGCTGGCTACGCCGAGCGCGAGCCGACGGGCCACCTCGTCGAGCATCGGCCCGCCCGCGGTGCCGGCGGCGATGGCGGCCCGCACCGCGTCGGCCGCCGTGGCGGAGCGGAACCCGTGCTCCCGGGCGACCGCGCGCACCGCGTCGGCGGCGGCCAGCTGCTGGAACGGCGGCTTGGCGCGCCGGGAGGCGTCCCGGGCGATCTGGGCACCGGGCACCGGCAGATAGCCGATCTCACCCGCGGCGCCGGTGCTGCCGTGGTGCAGCCGGCCGCCGAGCACGACGGCGAGGCCGACGCCCACGCCCGCCCAGACGAGGACGAAGTCATCGACGCCGCGGGCGGCCCCCACAGCCGCCTCCGCGAGAGCGGCCAGGTTGACGTCGTTCTCGAAGACCACGGTGGTCTTTAGGTCGTCGCGCAGCGCCGCGAGCAGACCCCGGTGCCAGCGCGGCAGGTTGAAGGCGAACGTGATGTCGCCGGTCGCCGGATCCACCAACCCGGGTGTGCCGAGCACGACGCGACGTACGGTGGCGAGCTGCGCACCGGCACTGCCTGCGGCCTGGACGACCGCGTTGTGGACGACGCCGAGCGGGTCGTCGGTGTCCCGGGTGGACTGGTCGACCCGCCCCAGGACGGCGCCGGTGATGTCGGCGCACGCGGCCACCACCCGGTCGGCGCCCACGTCGACGCCGACGACGTGCGCGCTGTCCGGACGCACGGCGTAGAGCTGCGCGTTGGGGCCGCGGCCGCCGGCCTGCTCGCCGACCCGGGCGACCAGCCCACGTTGCTCGAGCCGTTCCACCAGCTGCGAGGCGGTGACCTTGGACAGGCCGGTCAGCTCGCCGAGCTGCGCCCGGGTGAGCGGGCCGCGCGAGATCAACAGGTCCAGCGCGGCGCGGTCGTTGAGCGCGCGGAGCAGGCGCGGAGTGCCGGGCAGACGGGTAGGACCCATGCGACGTCCTCTAGTATTTAACAAAGTTTCTAGTAGCGTAGCCGCAGTGCCGAGCCGCCGTAGCGGAGTGCCGGCCACCGGCCGGCGCGGGCAGAGCCGGAGGGGATGGACGTGACGGTCGACCCCGGACTTCGTCGGCTCGCGCTGCGTACGCTGTTGGCCGCCTATCCCGGCCCCACCCCGCCGGGCTGGGCGCTCGACCTGCTGACCGACGGACTGGCCGGGTTCACCCTCTTCGGCTACAACATCGACCATCCCGACCAGGTGGCTGCGGCGACCGGTCGGCTCCGGCGGGCCCGGCCCGACGTGCTGCTGGCCATCGACGAAGAGGGTGGGGACGTCACCCGGCTCGCCCACGCGACCGGCAGCCCGTACCCGGGCAACGCCGCTTTAGGGAACGTGGGTGACGCGGCCCTGACCGAGCGGGTCTACCGCGCCATCGGCTTCGAACTGGCCGCCCTCGACATCAACGTCGACCTGGCGCCCACCGTCGATGTCAACACCGCGGACGACAACCCCATCATCGGCACCCGGTCGTTCGGCGCCGATCCGCACCAGGTGGCCACGCACTCCGCGGCCGCCGTCCGCGGCCTGCAGTCCGCCGGGGTCGCGGCCTGCGCCAAGCACTTCCCGGGTCACGGCGCCACGGTCGTCGATTCGCATTACGAACTGCCGACCGTCGACGTAGCGCCGGACGTGCTGCGCGCGCGCGACCTGCCGCCCTTCGCGGCGGTGATCGCGGCCGGCGTCAAGGCCGTCATGACCGCGCACATCCGGGTGCCGGCGCTCACCGCCGACGGGCCGGCCACGTTCAGCCGGCGGGTCCTCGTCGACCTGCTGCGGCAGGAGTACGGCTTCACCGGCACCGTGGTCACCGATGCGCTGGAGATGAAGGGTGCGGCCGTTGCCGCCGGAGGCGTCGGGGCGGCCGCCGTCCGGGCCTTGCGCGCCGGAGCCGATCTGCTCTGCATCGGCGCCAAGGTCGATGCGGCAGTGGTCGAGTCGGTGGCCGGGCACATCGCCTCGGCACTCGACACCGGCCAGCTCGACCGGGCCCGGGTCGAGGAGGCCGCCGGGCGGGTCGGCGAGCTCGCCGGGTGGGCGGTGGTCAGCGCATCCGGTTCGGAGCAGCCCGGTGGGCTCGGTTACGCGGCCGCCCGCCGGGCGGTGCGGGTCGAGGGCACCATCGAGGGCCTGCACCGCCCGCTCGTGGTGCAGCTCGTCTCGTCGTCGAGCATCGCGGAAGGCCGGGTGCCGTGGGGGCTCACACCGTATGTCGAGGACGGTGACCACCTGCGGGTGGTTGCCGCGGCGGCCGACCCCGGGGCCCTGCGCGCCCGGGCCGGGCGGCGGCCGATCGTGATCGTCGGCCGGCACGTCCACCGGCTACCGGGCGGGCCCGAACTGGTCGAGGCCCTGGCCGCCGAGCATCCGGTCACGGTGGTCGAGATGGGCTGGCCGTCGCGGTGGCGTCCGGTCGGCGTCCGGGCCTTTGTCGTCACGTACGGCGCCAGTCACGCCAACGGGCGGGCCGCGGCCGAGGTCCTCGGCCTCGGGCCAGCGCAGCTGACCGGTTAGTCGGGCGGGACGCCGTACGCCGACCAGCCCCGGTCGGGGAAGCCAGCCGCGACCGCCACCCGTGCGGACGCGTCGTTCGTGACGGCGTGCAGGTAGGTCGGGATCGCTCCCTCGTCGAGCACCCGGCGGGCGGCCTGCGCCACCAGCCGGCGGCCCAGTCCCCGGCCCCGTGCCGCCGGCTCGGTGCCGACAGCCAACTCGTGCCCGTGCGGGTCGTGCCGCTTGATCCCCACTCCGGCCAGGTATTTGCCCCGGTCGTCGCGGGCGATCAGCACCTCGCCGCCGAAGGGGCGCAGCCACGCCGGCACGGCTGGATCGGCGGCGGCGACCCACTCGCCCGCGGCGGGCAGCGCGGCGGGCCTGACGGTGTAGCGGAACACCGCCTGGTACGCCTGCCGTCCGGGCAGGCCCACCAGGGCCGGCAGCCGGCCGAGCAGGTCGCCGACGGGCAGCGAGGTGGCCCGGCGGACGGCTTCCGCCCGGCCGGGTACGACCGACAGCACCGTGTTTGTGGGCGTGGCCACCCCGACCACCGGGTGCACCCGGCCGTCCCAGCCGGGCTGGGCGCGCCGGTTGGAGCCGACCACCGTCAGGCCCTGCCCGGCCGGCCATTGTCCGAGCCAGGTAGCGAGGTGGTGGTAGAGGCGTTTGTCGAGCATGCGACGGGCGGCTACGCGGCGGCCGACGTCCGCACCAGCGTACGGATCTGGCGCAGCAGCACGGACAGTGCGGCCAGGTCGGCCCGCGACTCGTCGAACTCGGCCATCGCCTTGCGGGCCCGGCCGACCGAGGTCGTGTTGCTCTGCTCCCACTGGTTGACCCGGTCCTCCGGCGGTGTCGACGGTGGCGTCGAGCCGAGTACCTCGACCGTCAGCGCCGCGAGCGCCGCGTACAGGTCGTACCGCAGCGCCATCCGGGCCAGCGTCTGCCACCGGTCCTCCCGCGGCAGCAGCGAGATCTTCGACAGCAGCGCGTCCACCCGGAACCGTTCGGACAGTACGAAGTAGACCGAGGCGACCTCGTCGACGTCGCGCCCGGTCACCCGCGCCGTCTCGACCACATCGAGCAGCCCGAAGCTGTACATCAGCCGGGTCGCCCAGTCGGCCAGCTCGGCCGGCAGCCCGGCATCGGTCATTTCGGAGACGTGTGCCCGCAGGGCGCGCCGCTCGCTGCCGACGAAGAGTTCGTCCAGCTTCGGCAGCAGCCGGGACACCCCATCGCGGAGCCGGGCGATCTCGCTCGGTACGTCGATCGGCGACCGGCGGTTGGTGACCAGCCAGCGGACGGCGCGATCGATCAGCCGCCGGCTCTCCAGGTAGACCGTCGTCTGCACCGCCGTCGGCACCCGGTTGTCGAGCGCCTCCACGGCCGACCACAGCTCAGCGACGCCGAACACGTCCCGAACGACGACGAAGGCGCGGAGCACGTCGGCGGCGCTGGCGCCGGTCTCCTCGACCGCGCGGTAGACGAACGAGGTGCCGCCGCGGTTGATCACCTCGTTGACGAGTGCGGTGGTCACGATCTCCCGGCGCAGTCGGTGGCCGCGCATCCGCTCGGCGAACCGTTTCCGCAGTGGCGTCGGAAAATACCCCGACAGGATGTCCTCGGTCCACGGCTCGTCGGCCACCCCGTCGGCGAGGATCTCCCGTTCGAGCACGATTTTCACGTACGCGAGCACGACCGCGAGTTCCGGGGCGGTGAGCCCCGCGTCGGACCGGGCGGCCAGCTCCTCGTCCGGCGGAAGGGCCTCGATCGCCCGGTCCAGCTGGCCGGAGCGTTCCATGTCCGCGATCAGCCGCCGGTGCACCGGCAACAGCGACGCCGCCTGCGCCATCGCGATGCCCAGCGTCCGGGCCTGGTCGTAGTTGTCGCGCAGGACGAGGTCGCCGACCTCGTCGGTCATCTCCGCCAACAGCTGGTCGCGGGCCGGCAGGGACAGCTCCCCGTCGGCGACCGCCCCGCCGAGCAGGATCTTGATGTTGACCTCGTGATCGGAGCAGTCGACGCCGGCCGAATTGTCGATGAAGTCCGTGTAGACGTGACCGTCGCCCTGCGCGAACTCGATCCGGCCCAGCTGGGTGCAGCCCAGGTTGCCGCCCTCGCCGACCACCTTCGCCCGCAGGTGCTTGCCGTTGACCCGGATCACGTCGTTGGCCTTGTCGCCCACCTCGGCGTTGGACTCCGTGGACGCCTTGACGTACGTGCCGATGCCGCCGTTCCACAACAGATCGACCGGTGCGGTCAGGATCGCCCGCATCAGCTCCGGCGGTGCCATGACCTCCACGCCGGCGTCGAGGCCGAGTGCCGCCCGCACCTGCGGGCTGATCGGGATCGACTTGGCCGTACGCGGGTAGACGCCGCCGCCCTCGGAGATGAGCCCGGTGTCATAGTCGGCCCACGACGAGCGCGGCATGTCGAACAGCCGTCGGCGCTCGGCGTACGACGTGGCGGTGTCCGGCGACGGGTCCAGGAAAATGTGCCGGTGGTCGAACGCGGCCACCAGCCGGATGTGCTCGGACAGCAGCATGCCGTTGCCGAACACATCGCCGGACATATCCCCGATGCCGGCCACGGTGAAGTCCTGCGTCTGGGTGTCCACCCCAAGGTCGCGGAAGTGCCGCTTGACCGATTCCCAGGCACCTCGGGCGGTGATGCCCATCTTCTTGTGGTCGTATCCGGCCGAGCCGCCGGAGGCGAACGCGTCGCCCAGCCAGAAGCCGTACGACTTGGAGATCTCGTTTGCGATGTCGGAGAACGTCGCCGTGCCCTTGTCGGCGGCGACCACCAGGTACGCGTCGTCGCCGTCGTGGCGCACCACATTGGGCGGGGGGACGATCCGGCTGCCCTCGATGTTGTCGGTCACGTCCAGCAGAGCAGAGATGAACCGCTTGTAGCATTCGACCGCTTCGTCCCGGTCGCCCGGCTTCTCCTTGAGCACGAAGCCGCCCTTGGCGCCCACCGGCACGATGACCGCGTTCTTGACCATCTGGGCCTTGACCAGGCCCAGCACCTCGGTGCGGAAGTCTTCGCGCCGGTCGGACCAGCGGATGCCGCCGCGGGCCACCGGCCCGAACCGCAGGTGTACGCCCTCGAAGCGGGGCGAGTAGACGAAGATCTCGAACCGGGGCCGCGGCGCGGGCAAATCGGGAATCGCCTGCGGATCCAGCTTGAAGGCGACGTACAACTTGGGCCGGCCGTCCTCGGTGCGCTGGTAGAAGCTGGTGCGCAGGGTGGCCTGGATGAGCATCAGATACGACCGCAGGATCCGGTCCTGGTCGAGGCTGGCCACGTCGTCGAGCTCGCGGGTGATCTGGTCGACCAGTTCCTTGGCGCGCAGGCTGCGCTCTTCGTCGCTCAGCGCGAGCACCGGCGAGAACCGGGTTTCGAAGAGCCCCACGAGCAGCGCGGCGACGCCCGGGTAGGCGATGAAGGTCGACTCCATGTAGTCCTGCGAAAAGACCGTGCCGGTCTGCCGCAGGTATTTCGCGTACGCCCGCAGGACCACGACCTGGCGCCAGGTGAGCCCGCCGCGCAGCACCAACTCGTTGAAGCCGTCCACTTCGGCCTCACCGCGCCAGGTGGCGGAGAAGGCGTTCTCGACGTTCGCCCGGACCTCGGACAGCTCCCGCGCGCCTTCCGGCAACTGGAGTCCGAAGTCGTACAGATAGATCGTGCCGTCGTCGCGGGCCACCTCGAACGGATGCTCGTCGATGACCCGTACGCCGAGCGAGTGCAGCACCGGCAGGACAGCGCTGAGCACCATCGGTTCGCCGTACCGGTAGACCTTGAACCGGACGTTGCGGTCGTCGTCCGCCGCCTCGGTCGGCTGGCCGGCCGCGCGGGCGGCCTCCTGCTTGCGGAACATGTGCATCTCAAGCTGGCCGGGCTCTTCCAGCAGTTCGAGCTTGGCCAGGTCCTTCATCGCCTCGTACGGCGTGTGGTCGTCCTTATAACCCTCAGGAAACGCGTCGGTGTAGCGGCGGAACAGCTTCTTGGCCGATTCGTCGCCGAGCTTGCGGTCGAGCACCAGCCGGTAGTCGTCGTCCCACAGCCGCGTCGCATCGGCCAACTCCTCGGCCAGCGCGTCGGCGTCGATGTGTCCGGGCGGGTTGGCCGGGTCGGTGCGGACGATGAAGTGCACCCGCGCGAGCATCGACTCGGTGACCCGGGTGGTGTAGTCGACGCCGATCCCGTTGAGCCTGCGCAGCAGGATCTCCTGCATCCGCAGCCGGTTCTGGGTGGTGAACCGGTCGCGCGGGAGGTAGATCAGGCAGGAGATGAACCGGCCGTACCCGTCGCGGCGAAGGAACAGCCGCAGCTGGCGGCGGCCAGCCATCCGCAGTACGCCGATCACCGCGTGATAGAGGTCGTCGGTCTTGATCTGGAACAGCTCGTCCCGCGGGTAGGTCTCCAGGATCTGCAGCAGATCCTTGCCGGAATGGCTGCGCGGGCTGAGCCCCGACCGTTCGATGACCTCGGCCACCTTGCGCCGGACGACCGGCAGTTCCCGGACGCTGGTGCGGTAGGCGGCCGTGGCGAACAGGCCGAGGAAGCGTCGCTCGCCGACGACCTCGCCGGCGTCGTTGAACATTTTGAAGCCGATGTAGTCGAGGTAGGCCGACCGGTGGACGGTGGCCCGCGAGTTCGCCTTGGTGATGAACAGCAGTCGCTTCTCCATCACCTTCTGATAGGCCTCCGGCGTCATGGTCGACAGCACTGTCGGCGCCGACTGGTCCTGCCGCAGGATGCCCAGTCCGGTGCCGAGGAGGGCCTGCAGCTGCTTCTCCGGTGGCCGGTCGCCGTCGCCGGTCCCGGGCGCGTCGACCAGCCGGTACTCGCGGTATCCGAGGAACGTGAAGTGCTCGTTGGCCAGCCAACGCAGCAACTCGACCGAGTCGGTGATGTCCTTCTCCGGCACCGGCGGCCGGGCATCGGACGTCCGTGCGGCCGCCAGTTCGTCGGCCAGCGCCAGCGCGCGCTGGCGCATCTTCGGCCAGTCCTCGACGGCCTCACGGACGTCGGTGAGCACCCGCTGCAGTTCCCGATGCAACCGGTCGCGGTCGGCCGGATCCCGTACCGGGTCGATCTCGACCCGCATCCAGCTCTCGATGATGTCGCCGGTAATGGCGTCGTCGGGCTCGACCTCGGCGACCACCTCCGCGAGCCGCCCCAACGGCTCCCGGCGCACCACGAGCAGCGGGTGCACCAACAGGTGTACGTCGAGATGGTTGGCGGTGAGCAGGGCCGTCACCGAGTCGACCAGGAACGGCATGTCGTCGGTGACGAGCTGGATGACGCTGTGCGGCTGCTCGGGCTCGGGGTCGAGAATGCGAAGTTTCAACTGGCCCGGCACCCGCTGCTCGGCCAGTTCCCGGTGGGCGCGGGCGGCGGTGACCATTTCCTCGGGGGTAACGCCCACCAGGTCCTCGTCCGGCGCGAACCGCCAGAAGCGGTTCACCAACGCCGCGGTCTCGTGGTCCGCCCCCGCCAGCGCGACGGCCTGGGCGAGCATCCGCTCCGCGTTGGGCACCGGCTCGTCCAGTTCGGCGTCTTCCAGGTCGTCGGCCAGCGCGTCCGGTGGAAGGCCCACGTCGTACATGGTGTCGACGCTGGCTCCGGTGACCCCGGTTTCAAGCTGCGCACCGGCCACGTCATCGTCGGCCGCCGTGTCGAAGCTGTCGTCCCGGCTGGCCCCGGCCAGTCGGACATCGGGTCCCGGTTTGGTCGCCGGACGCCGGTCCATGAGTGCCACTCCCCTCGGCCCACGCCGCTGTGGGCCACCCCACCCAGCCTATGCCCTGCCGGTTTCCGCCTTCTTCTGGCGGATCGCCGACCGCCTCGCCGTCGTGGACTGCCGTCCGTTCACCCGATGCCGCGGCATGCTCCTGGGGAGTACCCGGGCTGGCCGGGTCATCACACCCCTTGCGCGGATCTTGTCCGAAGTTGGCGGTTCGTGGGTCGAAGGTCCGGTTCCCGCACGGCTCGCGACAGGCGCTACCGTCGCTGCGGCGGCCGCGCGACCCGCCGTCCCGTACTCCTCGAACCCTGCAGCCCGGAAGGTGATCGCCGCATGTGCCAGTCCGACTTCCCCGCCGGCTTTCCCCCCAGCCGCGGGGCTCGGAGACGCCGGCCGCTCCTGGCCGTGCTCGCCTGCGCCACGCTGCTCATCGGGGGGCTGGCCGGCTGCTCGGACTCGGATGGGCCCGCCCGGGCCGTCGACGCCTTCCTCGCCGGGTGGCGCAGTGGCCGGCTCGACCACGTCGCCTTTCTCAATCCGGCCGGGCAGCAGATGGCCGGCACCGACGTGGCGGCACAGATCAAGGACCTTTCCGGCCAGCTGGCGGCCACCCCGCCAAAGCTGAAGCGCACGGGCGAGGTCAAGGCCGGCGACGAGCTGGCAACGGCCACGGTGGCGGTGGACTGGACGCTTCCCGGCGGCGGCCACTGGACGTATCCGACCACGGTGCGACTCAAGCGCGACGGGGACACCTGGCGGGTCATCTGGGAGCCCGCCGTCGTCCAGGAGAAGCTGACCGCGGGCGAGCAGCTGGCGGTGCGCCGGTTGCCGGCCCAGCGCGGCGCCGTGCTGAGCGGCACCGGCCAGCCGGTCGTCGGGCGCCGGTGGGTGGTGACCATCGAGGTGCAGCCCAGCCAGGTGACGCAGGCCGAAGCCCTGGTACGCGACCTGGAGGCGGCGCTGCGGGCGGTCCGGCCGGCGATCACGCCGGTCGACCTGTCCGACCTGCCCGCCCGGCTCAGGGAGGCCGACCCGAACGCGTTGGTCGACGTCATCACCCTGCGCGAAGAGGCGTACCTGCGGATAAAGCCCCGCATCTACGATCTACCCGGCACCAGGTTCCGCCGCGAGCAACGGGAGCTCGCGCCGAGCCGCGAGTTCGCGCGGGCGCTGCTCGGGACGGTCGACGCGGTCCACCGGGAAGACCTCGACAAGAATCCGGGTGTGTACGCGGCTGGCGACATGATCGGTCACGGTGGCCTGCAGGGGCGCTACGAGAGCCGGCTGCGCGGCACCGTCGGCGCCAGCGTCTTCGTCGTCCGCAAGACGCCCGAGGGAGCGATCGAGCCGACCGGCACCGAACTGTTCCGGCAGGCGCCGAAGGCAGGCGCCCCACTGAAGACCACCCTCGACATCGCCACTCAGCGGGCCGCCGATGCGGCGCTGCGCGGTGATCGGCGCCGTACCGCCCTGGTTGCCGTACGGATCAGCGACGGCTCGATCCTCGCCGCGGCCAACGGCCCGGACGGCGGTGTGGAGAACCTCGCGTTCACCGCGTCGGTGCCGCCGGGATCGACCTTCAAGATGGTCAGCGCGCTTGGCCTGCTGAACGCCGGAGCGGTGACCCTGACCAGCCCGGTGGAGTGCCCGAAGCAGTTCCCCATCGAGGGCCGCTCGTTCAAGAACTCGGACGACTTCGCGCTGGGCACGGTGCCGTTCCGGGTGGCCTTCGCCAAGTCGTGCAACACCGCGTTCGCGTCCCTCGCCCCGAAACTCGGTGCCGACGGGTTGGCCGACGCGGGGCGCAGCCTCGGCCTCGAAGGCACCTGGGACGTCGGCGCGGACGCCTTCACCGGCAAGGTGTCCACCGGCGGGTCCGGCGCGGAACGGGCCGCGGCCGCGTTCGGGCAGGGCACCACAGTGGTCAGCCCGCTGGCGATGGCGGGTGCGACCGCCGCCGTGGCGCGCGGTCAATGGCAGCAGCCCAAGCTGGTCCTCGACCCCGCGCCCGCCGAAGCGGCGCCGCCCGGACCGGAACTCGCGGCCTCCTCGGTCGGGCCGCTGCGCCAGATGATGCGCGAAGTCGTGACGGCGGGCACCGCGGTCACTCTGAAGGACGTGCCTGGCCAACCGGTCTACGGCAAGACCGGCACGGCGGAGTACGACAACAACCCGGCCAACACCCACGCCTGGTTCGTCGGTTGGCAGGGCGACGTGGCCTTCGCGGTCTTCGTGGAGAAGGGCGGCTCGAGCGGCAGCAGCGCGGTCCCGATCGCCGAGCGGTTCCTACGCGGTTTCGCCGGTTGACGCCTCAGGCGGATTCCACCGCCGGGTCGGGTCCCCGGTCGCCGGAGCCGCCCGAGCCCGGCTCAGCGGGCATCCCGGGGCGCCGGAGCCGCCCGGGGCCGGCTGCGGCCGGCGGG
>DASVMV010000388.1:0-24613 GCA_036384155.1 Micromonosporaceae bacterium | reverse complement strand
CCGCGTCGGGCCGTCACCATGCCCCCACCCAGATCGACCACCAACGAAGGTCAACAACCGGGCTAAACGGCCTTGATCAACAGTTAGCGAAAGACTGAGGCTAGCGCCTCGGCCGCTTGTCCGCCGCCGTCGGCCCGTGTGAGGTGAGAACGACGGGTACGGCGAGCGCCTCCTCGACCGCCGCCACCCAGTCGCGCGGCGGAACGTCGTACACCGGACGGGTGGACATCAGCCGGCGGGTCAACCGCTCCTGGCGCGCCAGGTCACCGGCCGGCCCCGGCTCCAGCCATTCGGTCCAGTCGTACGCCCGGCACAACCGCAGCCGATCGGACGCCACGTCGAGGTGGGTGAGCGCGACGCCGTCCACGCCGCCGGCGACCGCCAGGGCGTACGCGTGCGCCACCGCGTCGAAGTGCCCGAACCGGAATTGACCCTGCCACGGGTTGGTCGGGTTGTGTGGGTCGCGCAGCGGCAACGACGCGTCCTCGGTGACCAGTGGACCGGGGCCGTGGCGGGTGGTCACCACCCGCAGCACACCCAGCCGCTCCACATCGCCCGGTGCGCCGGCGTCCGCGAGCAGCTTGTCGGCGTTGGCGAAGGTGGTCGTGCTCCACGTCGTGTACGGGTGAAAGCCGTGCCACTCGTCCAGCAGCACACCCTGGGCGCCCTCGAACACGAGGGTTCCGGCGCGCGCCGCGCGAGCCAGGTGAGCATCGTCCACGATCGACACCCGGGCGGCGAATCCACGGAACGCCGGCAGGCAGTCCAATACCTCGGGCGCGTCAAGCGGCCCCACCGATGCGGTGAGCCGGTCGCGCAGTGTCGCCAGCTTGTCGGCCAGCCGGTTCGGGTTGCGGCAGTCACCCACCCGGGGCGCGTCGTCGGGATGCGCCAGGGCGTACGCCATCGCCTCACCCACCCCGAGGCCGCACGAGCCGTGCCGGTCGGCCCCGCGGGCGAGCTCACGCGCGCGGTTCGCGGCACGGTGGTACGGGGTGGCGATCAGCGCGGCCTCGTCGACGGTGAGCCGGTCGAGGGCGTCCACAACCCCGATCGAGACGAGGTGGTCGGCCTCGGCGGCCAGCGCGAGCGGGTCGACCACCACGAACCGCGACAGGTGGGTACGTACGCCGGGGCGGAATGTCCCCGCGCCGAACTGGGCGAACGTATGCCGTCGACCGTCGGGGAGGACGACGGTGTGCGCCGCCTGCGCTCCGCCGTTGAAGCGGACCACCGTGTGGACCGGCCGGGTCGCGCAAAGCCAGTCCACCACGGTGCCCTTGCCCGCGTCGCCGTACCCGAGGTCGACGACGATCCAGTGAGTCACAACCGGATGACCCGGTCCCGGTCGGCGGACCGGACCGGCAACGCCGACCGGGCCAGTGTGGACCGGTCGCCGCCGACCCGCGCGAGCGCCCGGGACACCGTCGCCACGGCACCGGAGTCAACGTCACGCAGGTCGTCGAGCCCGCGGTCGAGGTCGATCGCGTCCTCACCGAGCCCGACGGTGAGCGCGATGGTCTCGCACACCGCGTCGAGGTCGTCGAGTTCAAGCGCGTTCTGGCCGAGCAGGTCCCGCCAGAAGCCGAGGACCCGGGCATCGCCGGCGTATCCGCTGCCGGCGGGCAGCAGGTAGTAGGTGTCCCACCGCCGGGTCACCTCGGCCAGGATCCCGCGCAGCGGGATGTCCTCGCCGAGTTCGTCGCCGAGCACGCCGCGCACCTCGCGTGCCTTGACCTTTCGGTACGCCATCTCGTCGCCGATCACGAACAGGTAGCCGCGCCGGCCGCGCTTATCGAAGCAGTCGATCGAGGTGTGCCGGGCCATGAAGTACAGCGCCAACTCGTATGACTCGGTCATCTGCCCGCCGCCACCGCCTTCGAGCACGATGCGCGACAGGTCGTCGTCCATCCGGTTGTCCGACTCGAACTGGCCGATCTGCAACGGCATCCGATCGCAGGTGGCGTCGCCGATCGCACCGAACATGATCTGCGGATCGGTGGCGTAGCCCTTGCGCAGCAGCAGCCCGAGCAGCTTCGGCAGCTTCTGCTGCAGGACCCGGGGCACGTGCCCCATCGAGCCGGTCACGTCAAACAGGACCGCGATCGCCAGCGACTGCGGGTGCTCGGTGGAGTCGCGGCTTTCCCGTACCCGCACGCCATGCGGGTCGAGCGCGGGGTGGACGCTGCGCGCGCCGCCGTCGCTGTAGGCGAACGCGCTGGTGCCGGTCGCCGCGCGGTAACGGCTCGCGGCGTCGTAGACGTCGGTGGACCAGATTCCACTGCCCATGACTGCTCCTTACGACAGGGTGAATGGGCGGAACGTGCGGGGGCCGTACAGGCGCTCCAGCACGTCGTCGAGTTCGCCCAGCAGGCGCCAGGCGTCATCCGGGCGGTGCCGCGGCGACGGCTGCAGGCAGCCGTCGGCGAACGCGCGCAACGCCCGTGGAAGGGCGGCTCCGATGAGGTGCACCAGGCATCGCGTCGCCATCGCGATGTCGGTGCCGGGGCCGGGGGGCTGCCGGTTCGGCACCTCCGGCGGATACCAGTCGACGTACCCGGGCACGAGCGCCGGGATCCGGTCATCCCGATGCGTCGCGGCGTAGCACCAGTCCACGAGCACAAGGCCGTGTCCGTCCGGCTCGATGAGCACGTGGTCCGGGACGACGGCGCCGTGGACCACCCCCGCACGGTGGCCGAGCCCCAGGGCGACGAGCAGCCGCCGCCACATCCAGGCCGCGTCGCGCGCGTCCACTCCGCCGGGGTACGCCGCCTTCACCTCGACCAGGCTGCGCAGGCCGGGTGCGGCGGCCACCACGTTCACGCGGCGCTCGGCCCCGGTCGCGGTGTCCCGGTGCCGGAAGCTGTCCACCAGCCGCGGCACGTACGGCAGGTAGCGCGGGTCGCCCCGCTCGGCGATGCGGCGCAACGCCCGCGCCTCCCGCTCCATCAGGTCGTTACTGGCCGGATCGCGGGGCAGCTTGACCAGCCGGTCGTCGCCCCCGTCGTACAGGTCGGCGAGGTCACCGGCGTACGCGCGGCGGCCGAGGCGGTAGTCGGTGCGGCCGGTTCGCAGCGTCACCGGATCGCGCCGGGCGCGCCACCGGGTGGTAACGCGGACGAATGCCTCGGTCGCGAGGTCGCGCTGCGCCGCGTCGGGTACCCGGTCCGGATGCAGGACGCCGACCAGGCCGCGGTACCGGGCGGCCGGATCGACCGTGCCGAACAGCTCCTCGTCAGTGTCCGCCCTGAGCACCGACCAGATCGCGTCGGCGAGGTTCATCGAACCTCCTCCTCCCGGGACGGGCGCAGCAACGCGGGATGCAGCAGCACCGCGTCTCCGGCCCGGTACAGGCGGGCGCGCGGCCCGCCCCGCGGACCGCCACGAGCGGTGGTGGCGCCCGTGCTCTCCACGAAGCCGGGCACCGAGAGGATCTTGCGATGGAAGTTGCCGGCGTGCAGCGGGTGGCCCCACACCGTTTCGTAGACCGCGCGCAGCTCGGCGATGGTGAACTCCTCGCCGACGAAGCGGGTGGCCAACGGCGAGTACTCGAGCTTCGAGCGGGCCCGTTCAAGGCCGTCCGCGATGATCCGGGCGTGGTCGAAGGCCAGCCGCCGGGTGGTACCGGGACGCTGACGGATCGGGCGACCGGCACCGGCATCGGGCAGCCCTAGCGCGTCCACCGGCACCCACTGCGCCTGCCGGGCGTCGGTGCCGGGCGCGGCGTCGGGCAGGTCTGGGGCGAAGGCCAGGTAGGCGACGGAGAAGACCCGCATCCGCGGATCCCGGTCGGGCTCGCCGTACGTCGCCAACTGTTCCAGGTGGACCCGGCGCAGATCGGCCTCCTCCGCGAGTTCGCGCGCCGCCGCCGCGGGCAGGTCCTCGGTCGGTCGCACGAAGCCGCCCGGCAACGCCCAGCGGTTCTCGTACGGCGGCTCCCCGCGGCGGATCAGCAGCACGTGCAACTGGCCGTCGCGGATCGTCAGCGCAACAACATCCACCGTTACCGCGACCGGCGGATAACTCCGCGGGTCGTATCCGGCAAGGAACTCTTCCTCGGTCACCGGGGTCCATCCTTCTCGGTAAGAGAATTACTCGACCTGAGAACAACGTAGGCCTTGACGCCCGGAAGCGCAAGGCCCAGAGTCAGCACCGGCGGAAATCCGACGATCGATGTCGACCGCGTGGCATCGTGGGCGTGACCTGCGGATGTCGGGGCGACGAGCTCAGGGAGGGCGAGCGATGACCACCAGCGGCACTTCCACCGCTCCCCCACGCGCCCGAACCCAGGACTTCTACGGAGAGGTGATCGGGAACCTCCTGCAGACCGGGGTTCTGAACACCGCCATGCGAGTCCTCGTCCTGTGCGGCGGGAAGGTGGATGCCGACGTGCTGAAGCGGAACGGCTTCCGCGACGTGGTCGTCTCCAACGTCGATCCCCGTCCGAAGCGGGAGGACTTTCTGCCCTACGAGTGGTGCTATCAGGACGCCGAGCAACTGACGTACGAGGACGGATCGTTCGACTTCTGCCTGGTGCACTCGGGCCTGCACCACTGCCACTCCCCCCATCGCGCGCTGATCGAGATGTACCGGGTGGCGCGCCAGGGACTGCTGCTGTTCGAGCCGTACGACAACGTGTTGACGCGGATCGGCGTACGGCTCAATGTCGGCCAGGAGTACGAGCACGCCAGCACGTTCTGCAACGGTCTGCACCACGGGGGCGTCGGCAACAGCGACATACCGAACTTCGTCTACCGGTTCACGGAGCAGGAGATCACCAAGACGATCAACTGCTATGCGCCATACGCCCGGCACGACATCCGGTTCATCCACCGGATGCGGGTGCCGTGGACCCAGCTGCAGCGGCGGCGAAACAAGAGCCTCTACTACGTCGTGCGGGCCGCGCAGCCGGCTCTGAAGCTGGTCGAGACCTGTTTTCCGCGGCAGAGCAACAACTTCGCCGCACTGGTGCTCAAGCCCGAGCTGCCGCGGCAGCTGCATCCCTGGCTACGCCACGACGGGCAGACCATCCGGCTCAACGACCAGTGGGTCGCCGCCCGCTACAACTGACGCCATCGAATGGGCGGGCTCGGCGTCACCGGTTGCCGGTGAGTCGAGCGGCCGGGCTCCCAACCGGCTCCGGCTCGACCACCTGCTCGTGCTCGGGCCATCCCGACAGTTCGCCGTCGGGGCTCTGCCGGAGTCGGCGGATCCGCGGCACCAGGAGGATCAGGGCGACGCCGAGCGCGATGACGCCGACCGCCAGCTGCAGCGTGGCGGCCACGCCGATCCGCTCCGACAGCGGCCCTACCAGCGCGTAGCCCAGCGGCGCCACGGTGAACGACACCAGCCAGTCGTAGGAGGTGACGCGGGACAGGACCTCGTCCGGGATGAGCCGCTGAACCATGGTCGTCCAGACGTTGTTCACGAAGGCAACGCCAGCAGCGGCCACCAAGGCGGCCAGGACGGTCAGCGCGATCGGCGACGGGCCGATCAGGGAGGCCAATTGGAAGCCGGTCAACAGCAGCGCGAGATGCGCCACCACGAGCGGACGTCGTGGCCGCAGACGCAGCGCCACGGCGCCGCCGATCAGGGCGCCGACCGCCATGCTCGCGCTCACCATGCCCCATCCCGAAGCGCCGCCTGCCTCTTTGGCGACGATGACCGGGCCGAGGACGAAGAACGCGCCGGATCCCAGGTTCCAGACCGCGTGGCCGCACAGGGCCATCCAGTACCAGGTGCGCGAGGTGACCTCGCGCCAGCCCACCGCCAGGTCCGCGAAGAAGCTGCTGCGCTCCGTGCGGACCGGCGGCGACAGCTTGAGGCTGATCAGTGCCAGGGCGCTGACCAGAAAGGTGACGGCGTCGACCAGGTAGACCCAGCCGACCGAGGTCGTGGCGACGGCGACGCCGGCGAGAGCGGGACCCAGAATCTGCGCGGCACTGCGCGACATGTCCGTGAGAGCGTTGGCCTGCTGGAGTCGACCCTGGCTGATGGTCTGGGGAACAAGGCCGGTGAAGGCGGGCTTGGAGATCGCCGACGCGGCCCCGTAGCACACGGCCGCAGCCAGCAGGATGCCGACGCCGGTGCGTCCGGTCAGCAGCAGGACGCCGACGGACGCCTGCACGACCAGGAGGAAGACATCGCTGCCGACCAGGAGCAGGCGCCGCGACATCCGGTCGGCGAGGGTGCCACCGAAGATGAGAAGCAGGACCCGGACGACCGTGGAGGTGGCGAGGACGGCACCAATCTCGGTGGCGGAGCCGCCGACCGACAACACCGCGAAGGCCAGCGTGACCGGCATGAGAGCATCGCCGATCGCCGAGGTCGTGCTGCCGATCCACACCAGCCGGAAGGGGCGTTCGACCAGCGCACCGAAGGATTGCTTGATCATCGCCGGCGTGCCGCCGTACCAGGTCGTAACACCCTTATCCCCCGTCTTGTGCCCGGGCTGGCCCGGCGGTCGCGGAGGAGATCGTGCTTCTCCCGTTCCGCCACGCGCAACCGATATTCCTCGCGCCGGTGCCCCGGCCACGCTTCGGCCCCAGCCGGTCATCCCGCCGGCATCCGCCTCAGCGTCCAGGCGCCGCCTCGTACGGCACGGCGGCGCCGGTCACGCGGACCGCTCGGTCCGCCGCCGTCACTTCGGCGACGAGCACGCTCGGCCGGCCCATGTCCTCGCCCTGGTGGATCACGACGCGCCCGGGGGTGTCGATGAGTCGGAGATCGCGCAGGTAGCCGGCGAACGCGGCCGCCGCCGCTCCCGTGGCCGCATCTTCGATCTGGCCGCCCGGCGGAAACGGATCGCGGGCGTGGAATGTCGTCCGCGAGTCCGCGAAAAAGAGGTGAACGGTCGTCCACCCACGCTCGGCCATCACCGCCGCAAGCTGGTCGTAGTCGTAGGCGAGCCGAGCAAGCCGGTCACGGCTCTCGCAGGCCAGCAGTAGATGATCGTTGCCGGCATTGCCGACGTGCGGCGGATACCGGTGGTCGAGATCGGCCTCGGTCCAGCGCAGCGCGGCGAGCGTCGCCGACACCTCGTCGGTTGTCGCGGGCCGCGTGGTCGTCGGGACGCTGGTGAAGGTGGCGGTGATCCGCCCGTCGGCGCGACGGTCGGTTTCCACGGCGACCTCGCCGACCGGGGTGTCGAAGGCGATGGGCCCGGTGCCCTGGCGCTCGGCCAACGCCACCGCGGTGGCCACGGTGGCGTGGCCGCAGAAGGCGACCTCCGCGCGCGGGCTGAAGTACCGGATACCGAAACGGCGCCCCTCGCCCGGACGCACAAACGCGGTCTCCGAGAAGCCCACCTCGCCCGCGATGCGCAGCATCGCCGCATCGTCGAGTCGGGTCGCGTCCAGGACGACACCGGCCGGATTTCCACCCCCGGGTACCTCGCCGAAGGCCGCGTACCGGAGTGCCTCCGCCTGAGTAAAGCGATCTGCCATAGCGCCAGCCTGCCGAACCGGAGCCTATCGTGTCCAATGAATGGTTCTGCGGTGTCCTATCGACTATGCCGATAGCATGTCGAAGATGGATACCCGGCTCCTTCGGACATTCCTCTCGGTGAGCGCCACCGGTAGCTTCACGGCCACTGCCCAGGAGCTCGCGTTCGCCCAGTCCACCGTCACTGCCCACATCCAGGCGCTGGAACAGCGACTCAACGTGCGGCTGTTCGACCGATTGCCGGCCCGGGCCGTCCCGACGACGTACGGTCGCCGGCTCCAGCCGCTCGCCCGGCAGATCCTGGACCTTCTTGCCGAGGTGGAACGGCTCGGCGACACCTCGACCGGTGATTGCCTCATCCGTCTGGTGGCCCCCGACACGCTCTGCGGTCACCGCGTGCCGACCGCCGTGGCGCTCCTGCGGCAACGCCAGCCACGCCTGCGGGTTTCGGTCGAGGCCGCCGGCACCGGTCCGGCGCTGGACCGGCTGGGCGACGGATCGGCCGATCTGGCGCTGGTGTTCGAAAGCGAGCTATCCGGCGCCGCGTGTGGTGGCGAGCGGATCGGTACGGAGCGGTTGGTGATCGTCGCCTCGCCCCGTCACCCGCTCGCCCGGCGGCGCGCCGGGTGGCCGCGACTCGCCCAGGAGCCGTTCCTGCTGCTCGAGGAGGGGTGTGGGTACAGCGACGCGGTAGCACATCGGCTGACGATGGCCGGCGCAAGCAAGGGGCGGTTGAGCCGCTTCGGCAGCGCGGACGCCGTTCGCGCCTGCGTGGCGGCGGGCCTTGGACTGAGCGTGCTGCCCGCCATGGCGGTACACGACGCGCTGCGGGCGGGCCACCTGGCCCAGGTCTTCGGCAGCGGCCTGCCCGCGCCGCGGGTCCTCCTCGTCAGCAGGTCTGGCCGCGCCGACGATTCCGCGATGGACGCGGTGGCCCAGGCTCTTCGCGCCGCCTTTCGCGTTGACCGGGACGGGCCGGGACTCACGCCCTCGCAGCCGACGCACAGCCGATCTGACCCATCCGACGGCTAGGGCTCGGACGGCGCCGGTCAGCGGTCGGCACGGCTATGGCGGGACGGCGGCTACCTGATTCCGGTCAGGATGAGCTGAGCATCGCCCTGCCCGACTGGGCCTTCGTTGGTCACCGGACTCCCCGGTACGCCTCCGGGATGCCGCGCCCCCGGTCCGTCGGGAACGGGAGGGCGCGCCCGTCCAGGAAGGCGAGGACGAGGTCCCGGTATTCCTGCGGGCGCTCGAGGTATGCCTGGTGCCCCGCGTCCGGCAGCACCACCACGCGGGCCGTCGGCAGCGCGTCCCGGTAATCGGTGACCGCCTTCCATGGCAGGTAGTCACATGCCGGCTTGATGACCAGCACCGGCACCGTGACCGACGCGAGCACCGCGGGATCCGCGTAGGACAGAACGTTCTCCGGGAGCAGTTGCGGCACCTGGTTGGCGTAATAGCCGAGGCCCGCCGTACCGAGACGAACCGACAGCGCCGCGTCGCAGAACAGTCCGGGGGCGGTGTGCCGGTAGATCATCGCGAACCTCCGGTCCATCTCGGCATCCCCGGCTGCGGCGTGGGCGACGCGTGGGTCGGCCGCTGTCAGGGCGTACGCGAAGAGGTTTCGCGGCGCCGCCAGCCGGACGTACAACCGCGCGCGCTCGGCCGCGCCCAGGCGGGCGGTCGTATCGCCGGGCGGAGGCGGTTCGCCACCGACCGGTAGGAAACCCGGCGCGCTCAGGACCAACCCGGAGACCCGTGCCGGATAGCGGGACAGGTAGAGCGTCGCGACCCGGGCGCCCCACGAGTGCCCCAACAGCACCACCCGGTCGGCGCCCGTCCGGACGCGCACTGCCTCGAGATCCTGCACCGCGCGGTCATCGGTGTAGCCGCGCGGGTCGGCGAGCCGGCTGGAGGCTCCGGTGCCGATCTGGTCGTAGACGTAGACGTCGCGGTCGGTGGCCAGAGCGGCGAAGGCCGGCACGTCGTGAGCCATGTCAGCGACGCCGGGGCCGCCGTGCACCACGACGATCGGTGGCTCGGTCGCCGCGCCGGCGCGGGTGACGTGCACGGCGAGTTCGGAACCGTCCGGACGGGCGATCCGCACCGTGCCCGGGACCAGGTCGGGTCCCCCCGCGCCGGACCCGGGCCACAGCCACGTGATGCTGACGATGCCGGCCATTGTGGCGAGCAGCGCGGGGCCGAGGAACGGACGGGCGAGCAGTGACCGGCGGGCGTCCGTGGCCTCGCGGCGTCGGGCCCGTCGCCGCGCCAGGACGCACATCCCGCCGGCGATGCTCGCGGCGAGGAGACCGCCGCCGGTCAGCGACCACCACCACGACCCGACGACGGTGGCGACAACCACGACTCCCGCGGCCCAGGTCGTCGATACAGCCAGGGCCGCGACCACGAGCCGCATCACGGCCCACCACGGGGCCAGGCGGTCACGTCGCCTCCGTACGGCTTCCGTTGTCACCTCGATCCCCCTTCCCCGCGCCGGCAGGTTATCGCGTCGTCACGGTCCCTCGTCGACAGTGCCGGACGGCCGGAAACCTTCACCACGTACGACGAGATGAAGCGAAAAATGGTGACACTGACCGCCGAGCCGGCGAGGACGAGCGTCGACCAGGTGCCGAGGGGCGTCGTTGGGCGATGCACGGCTAGCCGGCTCAGACGGGACACCCCGGTATGGGCTACGCGTGGACAATGTGCAGGGTGAACCGACCTCCGCGGCAGAGGCTGCGCAGTCACCGCATCGCCGCGCTGGCTCTCGCGCTCGTCATCGTCGGCACGTCGTGCGATAGCGGTCCCGCGGCCAGCTCCGGCGAGCCGACCGGTCCAACCGCCCCCGCCGGAGCGAGCACGCCAACCGCAGCGCCGACCGCGACGGGCGGCGCGCCCTTCAACGGCTGGTCGGATCCGGCTGGGGTGGGCCGACCGTACGGCGAGAAGGTACCCGGCCTGCTGACGTTCCGGGGCAACCCGACGCGCACGTTCTACGGCACCGGACCGACGCCGCGCACGGCTCCCATCCGAAAGTGGCAGTTCCCGCAGAGCGGGGGCCTCTGCTCGACGTCCATCGATCAGAAGGGCGAGCGGCTCTGGTGCGGCTCGGGCTGGACCGGACAGCCCGCCGTGTTCGAACGCGCCGGGCGGACGTGGGTGGTGTTCGGCGCGTACGACCGCAAGGTGCACTTCCTCGACGCCGCGACCGGCGAACGGATCCTGCCGGACTTCCCCACCGGCGACATCATCAAGGGGTCGGTCACCGTCGACCCGGACGGCTTCCCGCTGATCTACGTCGGATCCCGCGACAACTACTACCGGGTCATCGCGCTCGACCGGGGCAAGCCCACCGAACTCTGGCGGCTGGCGGCATCGGCGGTATCGCCGACCCTGTGGAACGACGACTGGGACGGCGCCGGCCTGGTCATCGACGACTACCTGTTCGAGGGCGGCGAGAACAGCCAGGTGCACGTGGTCAAGCTCAACCGACGCTACGGCCCGGATGGCAAGGTCGGCGTGGCGCCGAAGCTCGTCTTCCACGCCCCCGGCTGGGACGCGGAACTCCTGGGCAACCTCGGCGACCGGATGGTGTCCATCGAGAGTTCCGTGGCCGTGCACGGAAACCTCCTGTACTTCGCGAACTCCGGCGGGCTCGTGCAGGGCTGGGACATCAGCGGGCTGAAGCAGGGCCGCCAGCCCAAGCGGGTCTTCCGCTTCTGGACCGGGGACGACACCGACGCGACGATCGTGATCGACGAGCAGGGCGCGCTCTACGTCGGTTCCGAGTACGAGCGGGGCACCGCGCGGTCGAAGCAGGTCGGCCAGGTGATGAAGCTCGACCCGCGCCGGCCGGGCAACCCGCTCGTCTGGAAGGTCGACGACCGCGGCCAGCGGCCGGGCGGGGTCTGGGGAACCCCCGCCCTCTATAAGGACATCGTGGTGTTCGACACCAACGGCGGCGACGTGGTGGGCGTCGACCGCGCGTCCGGCGCGGTGCGGTGGAGGTTCCGCCTGCCCGGCCCCACCTGGCAGTCCCCCGTCATCGTGGACGACGTGCTCCTGATCGGCGACTGCAAGGGTGTCATGCGCGCGTACGACATAGCCGACACCGCGGCTCCGCCGAAGCCCCTCTGGAGCGTGATGATCGGGGGCTGCATCGAGTCCACCCCGGCGGTGTGGAAGGGAAACCTCTACTTCGGCACGCGGGCCGGCGCGATCCACGCGTTCGGCGGCCCGTCGGGATGATGCCCGACGGCCGACCTCAGCCCCAGAACTGGACGTCTGCGCCCTGGGTGGCCAGCTGCGGGAACAGCGGGCGCGGTTCCCCGCCGCTGCCGAGGTCGGCGAGGTACCACCCGCCGTCGGTGTGGATGGCGACCCGCGTGCGGTCCGGTGCGAGATAGGCACCCCGAACGCCGCCCTCGACCTTGGGAATCCCCTGCCGCAGCGTGACAGTTTTCGCCTCCCGGTCCGCCGTTAGCAGCGCCACCGCCCCGTACACCTGGCCACCGCCCTGTGCGACGCAGAGCAGGGTCTGGTCGTCCACCGGCTCCTGGCATACGTAGAAGATCGAGGTGGCCGCCGTGTCCGCGGTGACCCGGACTTCGGCCGACACCAGGGCACGCTCGCTCGCCACGAGCGTGCTGGCGGACTGCTCGGTCCCGCTCATGGCCACGTCCATGCGGACCGCGGGCCGCCCCTGGCCGTCCAGCGTCCAATCGGGGCTGAAGGACTGCCGGTGCAGACGGGTGCGAAGGGGCCAGCCCGGCATGCTGCCGGTGAAGACCGGCCGGCCGGTCTGGACGTCGTGAATCGTCAGTTTGGTGGTGGTCGCCTGCGGATCCGTGCCCAGGCTCGTGGTCAGGATGCCGGACGGTCCGGCCGCTGCACTGTCGGGCGACCTGTCAGGCGACGGGGCGGAGGCGGCCGGGTTGCGCCACGACGGCTGGTTCGCGGGCCTAGCCGACTCGCACCCCGCCACCGCCGCGACCAGTAACAACGCCACCGCACACCGCCGCACCGCTCGTCCTCCCCAGGGTTGAGCCGATTCCGTCGGCATGCGCCATCGACCGGAGGGCCGGGCGGAGCCGACGATCGGCCAGCATAGCGTCGGGGGTACTGGGCCATCCTTCATCGGGTTCGTCGCCGGCGACGGCGCGGACGTCCTGGTCCTGCAGAACGAGGGCGGCAACGAATACATGGCCAGCCGCGACGGTGGGGCCCACCGCCCGGAGCGGATGAGGGGCCTGCCCGACCGCCTGGCCCGCCCGCCGAAGGCGATGGCCGGTGGCGGCTATCTCAGCGGCGCCGATGCGGTCCCCACCGCTGTCTATCTATCCGACGACGGACTGAGCTGGCGGCGAGTCGCCATCGACGAGCCGGGGGACGGCAGTCGCCGCGGCTCACCTTGGTGAGCCGGGCGGCCGTCTCCTGTCCTCAGGCCTTGCCACGCAGGACGGCCCGACGCTGCTTCAGCTCGTCCTCGCTGATCTCGCCGCGGGCGTACCGGTCGGCGAGCGTACGTTCGGCGGCGCTGCGTGCGGACTGCCGTGGCGACCTGCGGTAGATCAGGTACCCGATCCCGGACAGGATGAGGATCCAGAACAGGATCGGGAAGACCAGCCACCAACCCGGTCCGCCGCCGCCCCATGGGCCATACCCATGCCCCCAGCCGGGGTGGGCGTACGCCGTGAGGCTCATCAGTTCTGCCGACATTGCGATCTCCTGTCGTATGGGCGCTCGGCGCCGTTTCCCACGATCGTCCGCCGGGCGTGCCGGCGTCGTCGTCGGTCGGGCAGCGGCACCTGGGGTACGTCGAGGAGCGCAGCCGCGGCGGCGCGCGTACCCCTGCTGAGGCAGCGGATACGCACCGCGCCACGGAGGACATCACCGCGTCGTGGACCTATCTCTACGGCTGCCTCGCGAATTGAACCCGGTCTACCGCTGGCGCGTTTACCCGAAGGGAGTCCGCGTGTCTACAGAAAGGGGCACGACGTCATGACAGGACGGGCACGAAGATTCGCGATCGCGGCCGCGATCAGCATCGTAGTGGCGGGCACGGCCACGGGCAGCGCGGCGCTCGCCGATCCGGACGGCACAACCGGGAACACCGTGCACGAGCAACTCTCCGGCTACAACGAGACACCGCTCGCGCTGTCGACCACTGGCGATGGCCAATTCCAGGTGCAGATCGACGAGGGGCAGCAGGAGATCTCGTACGAGCTGAGCTACACGGGTCTCGAGGGAACCGTGACCCAGGCGCACATCCATCTCGGCAGTCCGTCGCAGACCGGAGGGATCAGCGTCTTCCTCTGCTCGAACCTCGGCAACGGCCCGGCGGGCACCCAGGCATGCCCAGCCGCGCCGGCCACGATCTCGGGCACCCTCCGGCCCGCTGACGTCATCGGTCCGGCCGGGCAGGGCATCGGCGCCGGGGAGTTCGCCGAACTGATCGACGCGATCCACGCCGGCAGCACCTACGTCAACGTCCACAGCACCAAGTACCCAGGCGGTGAGATCAGGGCGCACCTCGGACACCACCACTGATCGTGTCATCCCGAGGGTGGTGGCCGGCCGGCCCGGCCGGCCACCACCAGCGCGGGTGCTTCGCGGGCGAGGTGCCGTTCCCGGATACCCGTCCGGCGGGCCGCGGCGGCCGCCCCTGACGACCAGCGCGGTTGCCGTACGGGCCGGCGTTGACGAGCCTGCCGATAACGGCCAGCCTGGGGGGCAACGGAGCGCAGCATCCGGCGCGCTTTGGGCGGGGGTCGCAGGAAGAGACCGTTCCGGACTCGGTCCGGCATCCGACCTGCGACGCAACCCCCGCGAGCGTCGGAGAGCAGCCACCGGGCGATGAACAGGACCGCGAGGGAGGACACCATGAAAGCCAACATCGGCGACCGCCTCATCGTGGAGGGCACCCGGGTGGGCCAGACCCGGCGGGTCGGCGAGATCATCGCCCTACGCCGCGAGGACGGCACCCCGCCGTACGTCGTGCGGTGGCTGGACGGCCACGAAGGTCTCTTCTTTCCCGGTTCAGACTCCCGGGTCGAGGCGGCGCCGGCCGCAGCGCCGCAGCAGGGCGGGTGACCGCGCGATCAGGTTCCGCGTGCGCCCGCGCCAATCTGCGGCGGAAGTATCGACAATCGTGCGCGTCCGGATAACGATGCCGGTATGGAAGCGAATGAATCGAAGGTGCGCGGCCTTGTCCGGCCGACCCGCCGCACGTTCCTGTCCGCCACCGCCGCGACCGCGGCCGCGATCGCGGTGCCCGTTGTCATCGCCGAGCCGGCGCAGGGCAGCCCGTTCGACCCGGGCGACCGGCCCGGCCAACCGATCACCCCCCAGCCACCCGACCAGGACCTGCTGGCGATGCTCCGCGAGATCGACCAGCAGCGGATCGAGGCCACCGTTCGGCGGCTCGCCGACTTCGGCACCCGGCACACGCTGTCGGCCCAGGATGACCCGAACCGCGGCATCGGTGCCGCCCGCGACTGGATCTTCGCCCAGCTCCGGTCGTACGCCACCGCGTCCGGCGGCCGGATGACCGTGGAGCGGCAGTCGTTCCTCCAGCCAGTGGCCAACCGCATCCCGGTGCCGACGGTCATCACGAACGTCATCGCTACGCTGCGGGGCGACGTGACGCCACAACGGACGTACGTCATCACCGGGCACTACGACTCCCGCGTCACCGACGTCATGAACTTCACCTCCGACGCGCCCGGAGCCGACGACGACGCGTCGGGGGTGGCCGTACTCATGGAGCTGGCGCGGGTGATGGCCACCCGGCACACCGAGGCGACATTGGTGTTCGCCGCGGTGGCCGGCGAAGAGCAGGGCCTGTACGGGTCCACCTACATGGCCGCCCGGATGAAGGAAGCGGGCGTCGACATCCAGGGAATGTTCAGCAACGACATCGTCGGCAGCAGCACCGCCGACGACGGCACCCGCGATCCGGGTACGTTGCGGCTGTTCACCGAGGGCGTGCCGACCTCCGAGACGCCGGCCCAGGCGTCCACTCGCCAGGCGGTCGGCGGCGAGAACGACTCACCCTCGCGCCAGCTCGCCCGGTTCGCGGTCGATGTCGCCGAGGGCGGTGCGACCGGGATGAACCTCCGGCTCATCTACCGGCGCGACCGGTACCTGCGCGGCAGCGACCACATCCCGTTCCTACAGCAGGGATACCCGGCCGGGCGGTTCACCGAGCCGCACGAGGACTTCGCCCACCAGCACCAGGACGTGCGGGTGGACGAGACCGGCAAGCAGTGGGGTGACCTGCCGGAGTTCTGCGACTTCGACTACATCACCCGCGTCGCGAAGGTCAACGGAGCCGTGCTGTGGTCGCTCGCCCAGGGGCCGGGCACCCCCAAGGGCGTCATCATCGTGACCACCCAACTGACCAACGACACCACGCTGCGGTGGCAGCGTGGCCCGGAGCCCGACCTCGCCGGCTACGAGGTCGTCTGGCGAGAGACCACCGCGCCGGCGTGGCAGGCGGTCATCCCCGTCGGCGACGTCACGTCGGCGACCATCGAGCTGTCGAAGGACAATGTGTTCTTCGGTGTTCGCGCCGTCGACGCGAACGGGCACCGCAGCCCGGTGGCCTTCCCGCAGCCGGGCGCCTGATCGGCGCACACCAGGAGATCTTCCTGCCGCTGCGACCCATCGATCACCGGGGACGCCGCCGTCCCCGGTGATGTCACCCAGCCGGTTCCTGGTCGTACGCTGAAGCTGATCACCCGGAAGGAGTGGCGTCCGATGGCCCGGACCCTCGTCCTGGATGGCCCGCGTCAGCTCCGGCTGCACGACCAGCCGTCCCGACCGTTGAAGCCTGGCGAGATACGTCTGCGGGCCCGCATCAGCGGGATCAGCCATGGCACCGAGCTGAGCCTGTACCGCGGAAGTTCGGCGTTCGCCGACAAGGTGTTCGACCGGGGGCTGCGCGCGTTCGTTGCTCCGCAGGCCGGGGCCGTCTCCTGCTACCCCGTGACGCTCGGTTACGAGATGGTCGGCGAGGTGGTCGAGGTGGCGCCGGACGTGACGGGGTTGACGGTGGGCGATCTCGTGCACACCGGCACGCCGCACCAGGAAGAGACGGTGCTCGACGTGGCGGCGTCGCTGACCGCCACCTATCCGCTCGTGAAGCTGTCGACCGACGAGCGTCTGGAGCGTGCCCTCTTCATCAGCCTTGCCGCCGTGGCGCTCCAGGCCGTGCACGACGCGCAAATCAAGCTCGGCGACGCGGTCAGCGTGCACGGCCTCGGCGCCATCGGCCTGCTCACGCTGCAGATGTGCCGGCTGGAAGGTATCCAGAACGTCTTTGGCATCGATCCGGACCCGCACCGGCGGGAACTGGCCGCGAGCGTCGGCGCCACGTACGTGCTCGATCCGACCGACGAGGCCGCCGGCCTCCGGGTCCGCGAGCTGAACGGCGGCCAGGGCGTCGACGTCGCGATCGAAGTGTCCGGCTCGGACCACGGGCTGCAGGGCGCGCTCGCGGCCGCCGGGCTGGGCGGAACCGTCGTGGCGGCCGGGTTCTACCAGGGCGGCGCCGCAAACCTGCGGCTTGGCGAGGAGTTCCATCACAACCGCCTCTCACTGATCGCGTCCGTCGGTGGGTGGGGGGCACCCCACCGGCACGCGCCACTGTGGAACCGGCGCCGGGTGATGGACACGGCCACCCGGCTGCTGTACACCGACCGGGTGTCGATCGGCGGCCTGCTCGACCGGCGGTACCCGTTCGATGAGGCGCCGGCCGCCTACCGGTGGATCGACGAGCACCCGCAGGGCGCCGTGAAGGTCGCCCTTACCTACGGTTAGCCCGACCCGGCGCCGCCGCCACACTTCCTTTAGCCTGGGGCCCATGCGTGCTGCCGTCTATCGCCGCCATGGCCCCGCTGGGCAGGTGCTCGCCGTCGAGCAGATCGACACCCCGGCGCCCGGTCCCGATGAGGTACGCGTCCGGATCGTGGCCTCCGGGGTAAACCCCACCGACTGGAAGGCCCGCTCAGGGGCGGTGCCGATGCCCGGTACGGCCGAAGACAGCGGCTGGTTTCAGGTGCCCAACCAGGATGGGGCCGGGGTGATCGATGCGGTCGGCCCCGGGGTGGACCCGGCGCGGGTGGGCGAGCGGGTGTGGATCTACCTCGCGGCCTGGTTGCGGCCCTGGGGCACGGCTGCGCAATACACGGTGGTGCCGGCTGACCGTGCCGTGCCGTTGCCCGACGGCGTGCCGTTCGAGCTGGGTGCGAGCCTCGGCGTGCCGGCGATGACGGCGCACCGGTGCCTGTTCGCGGACGGCCCGGTGCAGGGCCTGACGGTTCTCGTCGCCGGCGGGGCGGGGGCGGTCGGTCATTTCGCCATCCAGCTGGCCCGCTCGGCCGGAGCCAGGGTGATCAGCACGGTAAGCGGCCCGGAAAAGGCGGAACTCGCTCTGAAGGCCGGCGCGCACCACGTCGTCAACTACCGCGAGGACGAGGCAGCGGCGAAGATCCAAGCCGCCGCACCCGGTGGCGTCGACCGCATCATCGAGGTCGCGCTGAGCGCGAACCTGCGGCTCGACCTGGAGGTCGCGGCGCCCAACGCCACGATCGTCACGTATGCGGCCGAGCCGACCGAGCCGGCACTACCGGTACGCGAGCTGATGACGCGCAACCTGTTGCTGCGCTTCATGTTGCTCTACACCGTGCCGGCCGAGGCGCTGCGCCGGGCGGCCGAGGACATCACCGCCGCGCTCGCCCGGGGTGCGCTGACCCCGTTGCCGACCCGGCGCTATCCGCTTGATGAGATCGCGACCGCCCACGACGCCGTCGAATCCGGCGCCGTGGGCAAGGTCGTCGTCTCAGTGGGCGACTGATGCCGCTCCGGACTTCGTTACCCGGCTACTGGTCGGCCCAGTAGGCGGCTGTTCCGACCATCGCCCACTCCCGCTCCGGATCGGCCCGGTACAGCGGGTTCATCGCGAAGACGGTCATGCGCGCCGTCCCCGCGGTGTTGCGGCCATGGACGATCACCGGGGAGTTCGGTGCCGACGCAGACTGCTCATCCGGTTTCCACAGGCCGGCGGCAAGGATATTCGACCAGGGCAGCCCCGACAGGCGGCCGTCCACCGTCCAGGACGGCGGTACGGCGGTGAGCCAGGTCGGGGGATCCATGATCGCCGTGTCCCGGGCGGGGAAGGCCCCCACGATGGGGCTTGCCGTGCCGCCCTCGTTGTTCCAGTACACGATGCCGCTCCGGCCGGAACCTGGTCTCGAGGTCGCCATGAGGTCGCCGACAAGCGACCCGCCGGCCAGGAAGCCGGCGCCGTTCATCCCCGCGCCCAGATACCCGCCGCCAGCCGCGAAGAAGGTCTGGAGCCGGGCCTGGGCCGTGGCGTTCGCCGCCGTCGGGTACGCCCCGGTGTTCCAGATGACGTCGTACGCCGGAAGCGGATCCGCGGGCGCGGAGTTGAGTCCCGTGAGGGACAGGAAGTCGGTCGGGAAGCCGAGGTTGCGCAGGGACCAGACATCCTGATTTGCCGACCCGGTCAACACGAGGATGCGCGGAACCCGGTCGATCGCTTCCAGCGGCGGCAGCGCCGAGGCCGCGGTGAGCCGGTGGAACCAGACGTCGTTGGCCCGGCCGGCGGCGGCCAGTCGCACCTTCGTCGCCGAGTCGGCCGGGAAGACCACCGATCCGGCCGGAAGCGTCCCACCGGTCGCACTGCCGAAGGACGACATGGCGAGCCGGGCGGACACGCCGTCGGCCACCAGCTGGTTCAGCGTGCGCACGGCGGTCGGCGAGTCGATCACGAGGGCGTAGTGGTCGGCAGGCCCCGGTTCCACGCCGCCCAGCAGGTGGCTGGACCTCGTCACCCGGTTCGTCTGCGGCGCGAAGGCCGAGCCGCGCGGGATGAGGACGACGTCGGCTCCCCACAGGAATCCGTGGCTCCACGCCGCGGGCGGTGCGTACAGCTGATTGATCTCATCGGAGATGTCGACGCCGATGCCCAGCGCCGTGTCGACCAGTCCCCGGCGGGCCTGCGTCATCGGGATGATGTACGAGCCCTTCGGGTACGTCCGACCGTCGTACGCGAACTCCTGCTTCGCCTCCTCGACGACGACGCCGTTGGCGAGCAGCCAGTCGACGAGCCGATTCGCCTCCGGCTCGCTGCGTTGCCCCTCACCCATCGGAATCACGTACGCCGTCGGGTATTCGTGCATCCAGTTGTTGGCTTCGTCGAAGGGCGGCGGGCAGCAGTCCGGGCGCGGGGCGTTCACCACGCCGCGCCGGTAGAACTCGAGCTGATCGAAGAGCAGGTCGTGGCGGTTGGCGACGTCGTACCGCAGGGTCGACCACGAGACAGCGTACTGGGCGAGCCGGGAGCCGAGGCGACCCCGCTTCTCCGCCGGCAGCGTCGTGCCCGAAACTGCGCAGGCGTTGGTGACCTGGTTGCACATCTCCACCGTGGAGCCGTTCAGGCCGACGTGTTGCACGTACAGCGCGGTGTAGAAGGGGCCCCAGTCGTCCCACCCCTCGGCGACGGCCGGGCCGGGAAGGCTCCCGTCCGCGCAGATCCCGCTCGGGCCGGGCGCATCTCCGTCGGCACACCAGTCGTTGATCGGGCGCGTGATGCCCAGCCCGACCGCGGCGAGCGCGGCCTCGTTGGCGTCGATCCGCGACTGGTTCCACTTGAGCCAGAGGTCGTACTCGATGCTCGGGTTGTGCGGCTTGGTCGTCGCCTCCACGAGCGTCGGCGTGACGTAGCCGTGCAGGTCGAGCACGTCCGGCGGGAGCCATTCCTGCATGAGCCCGACCGAGGCCAGCGTCTCCGGCTGAGACTGGGTGAGGTAGTCGCGGTTCAGGTCGAATCCGTTGCCGTTCGTCCGGGTTCCGGCGACCCGGCCGTCCGGATTCTGGATCACGTTGAACACCACCACGGCGTGGTCGAGGATCGCGTCGACATCGGAGTCGGCGCCGTACGGGGTTGTGGCGAGCCGCTCGATGACCTGCAGCGACGCATCCACGCCCTCATACTCGTTGCCGTGGATTCCGGCCTGAATGAACAGCGGGATCTTGACGTCCGCACCGTGGCGGGCGAGCAGCGCCTGGCCCTCCGCCGGATCCTCCAGCGCCACCTTCCGGATCTGCTGCCAGGCCTGGAAGTCCCGCCGCTGCTGCACAGTGTCGAGGGCGTTGATCGTCACGACGTAGAGGTCGCGGCCGAGGGCCGATTTGCCGGCGACCTGTACGGTCATCCGGCCGTTGCTCCGGGCAGCGATGCCGTCGAGTGAGCAGCCGATCGCGTAGTACGGGATGTGCGGGAAGCTTCCCACCGGATCGCCGCCGCGGGTTCCGTCCGGGAGATTCGCGGCGGCGTCCGGCGCAGGCGTTCCGCACCACGGCGGTGCGACATCGGCGCGGGCGGCGTTCAGCGGGGTGAGCAGCGCAGCGATCAGGGTCAGGACGACCGGGACGATGCGGGACAGCAGACGAGACCTACGAGACATGGGCATCCCCTCTCGCCGCGCCGCCGGACGTCGACGGCCGTTCATGGGACGTTATCGATATTCAGCCGACCCTCACATCATCCGTGTGGCCGGCTTTCGACATGACAACGCCCGCGGCCGGGTGTGTACTTCTCCCGACGGCCGTCTATGACCAGGGGAGGATCATGATGACGAAACGAAGGTTGGCCGGGCTGGCGACCGCGGCGGTCGCGGCGCTCACTCTGACGCTCTGGGCGAGCCCCGCCGGCGCCGTCATCGGTGGCACCGACGACACGGCCAACCGGTACGCCAACGTTGGCGCGCTGCAGCTGCAGACCGATGACGGATGGTTCACGTTCTGCTCCGGCACGCTGGTGGCGCAAGACGTCGTGCTGACCGCCGCCCACTGCACCGACTTCTTCACCGCCCCCGTCGGCGAGGAGGGACTCGGTGCCGACGACCTGCGGGTCTCGTTCGACGTCGCGCCGGACGAGGATTCGACGTACTACTCCGTCGACCACATTGTGGTGAACCCGGACTGGTTCCTTCAGCCGGGCGGCCGCGGCAACTCCAAGCACCTCTACCTCGCGTCGCCGGCTGAGGACATCGCGCTCGTCTTCCTCAGCGAAGACGTATCGGGTATCACGCCCGCCACGGTGGCCGATGCCGGTTACCTGGACGCGCTCGACCTGACCAGCGAGACGTTCACCGTTGTCGGGTACGGCACCGACGCGTTCGTCACCGGCAGCGCCTTCGCGCCGCATGCGATCACGATCTTCGACGGCGTTCGCAGCTATCGGGACGTCACGGCGATCACCGAGCATGACGCGTTCCCCGACCGGTTCGTGAAGATCACCGCCGGCGTGTGCTTCGGCGACTCCGGCGGACCGATGTTCCACGGCGACACCCTGGTCGCGCTCAACACCTGGACCTTCAGCGCCCGGTGCGCCGGGCCAAACCTGGAGTACCGGGTCGACTCGGCGCCGGCGCAGGAGTTCCTCGACACGTACCTCTGATCCCTCGAACGGCACCGACCCGGGTGGGCAACGGCTCGCTCACCCGGGTGTGCCGCTCAGCGTTGACCGATCTGGGCGGCAAGGACCGGCTTGACGTCGATGATCGGGGTACCGTCCAGCGCCTCGAGATTGGACACCCGGACGCGTCGACCGTCGATGGCGACGATCCTGGTCTGGTGCAGGCCGACCGGGTTGGGACGGTGCGGCGAGCGCGTGCTGAAGACACCCTCCGGCGTCCGCGACGGATCGCCCCGCGGGTGAACGGTCAGGACGTCCCGGCCGGCGCGGTCGAGCCAGGTGAGGACGATGATCTCATCGCCGACGCGGAGCGTGCGGAGGCCTTCCAACATTGCCGGATCGAAGACCAGAACGGCCTCGGGCGCGTCCTCGTCGGCCTGTCGCGGCGCGGCCGCCAGGTCGGTCAGGGTCGATTCGACGACGCCGATGGCTCTCACCTCGAAAGTCACTTCTGCGGTCTAGTGGGCGCCAGGGCTGATGTCAATGGCCGAGGCGCGTGGGCCGGCCGGGCACGCCGCCCGGAGTCGCCCGGTACGCCGGTATCCCGACCGCGGTGGCGAGCATGCAGGCCGCCGCCGTGCCGAACGCGGCCCGGACCTCCTCGTCAAAGAAGGTCAGGCTGGTGGCGCCGTGGTCGAGAGCGAACGCGGCCAACTGCAGGCGTCCCGCTGCCACGCCCGCCTCGAGCTGGGCCACGCGGTATCCGCGGTCGCCGTACCCGTCGAGCACCTGTTCGAGGTCCGTGCAGGTGAAGTCGGTGTACGCCGAGTCGCCGCCGAGCGGTTGGTCCAGGCATAGCCGCCGGCTCAGCGCCCGTACGTCGGCTTCCGGTATCGCCCGGTACCGCTGCGGCACGCCCGCCACCCAGTGGTACAGCCCGGGCGGGAGATCCGGCACGGCATGGACCGCGAGTTCGTGCCGGAGCAGCGACGCCCCGGCCGGGATGGCGTCGGCCGGGAGGTGTCGCGTCGCCACGCCCATCGGCCAGCGCAGAACCTCGGCCGGCGGCACCCCGCGACGCATCCGGCGGGTCGACCCGCGGCGCAACACGACCGACTCGATCGGCTCCCGGCCGGCCGCCGCCGGCGGGTCGACCGCGTTCCCGGCGCGGGGCAGGTCAGGGACGACCGCCTCCCGCCAGGCCGCCACCTGCTCGGCCGTGGCCAGATCGCCCGCGTGCTGGACGCGGGTGATCCCGGGAAACTCCACCGGCGCGGCGGACAGCGCGTTCGCCGCGAGCCCCGGCTCCTCGCAGCGCGCGGCTGGCGGCGACGCCGTGGGCGCGCCGATGGTGCTGACCGCCACCGGAAACTCCGCAACGCCGTCGAGTCCGAGCCGGCGGCACAGGGCGGAGTCGACGAACCCGAGCAGCACGTTCGCCGGCAGCCCATGACCCTCGGCGACCGCGAGGACGTTGGCCAGCAGCGTTCCCGCATCCCAGTACACATGGCGCCATCCCCGCTCGGCGTACTTCCATGCGGTCCGCCACGGGATGCCGGTCACGACCACGACGAGCGGGGTGGCCGCCACCTGCGGCGCCGCCACGGCGTCGGCCAGGGCCGGGCGGCAGTCTCCCGTGGACAGCTCCTCCAGACAGAACGCCTCCGGCGCGAAGTGATACAGGCCGGCCGCCAACCCACCGCCCAGACCTCCGGTCGCCACGTACAGCTCCAGCGGGTGCAGATTGCCCGCGGAACCGGCGGCCCGGAAGAAGGTCGGCTGGCCGGCTGCGGACGCGACCCGGACGACACCCGCGGAGAAGAACAACAGCCGGGCGAGGTGCTCGACGTCCACGTCCGTGCCGCCGGACGGGACGCACCCGGACAGCGCCGCGGCTGCCGAAGCGCCCGCCGGCGGCAGGTCCGTGGGGAGGGCGTGCCGGCGAGCCTGCGGGTAGCGCTTGAACGGCCGGGGCCGGTTGTGCGGATCCATCGGCACGAACCCGGGGACATCCGGCCCAGGCCATTGCCCGGGCTCTTGTTCGGTCGCACGGTGATAGCGCCGCGCCACATCGCCCGCTCCCATCCGGCGGGCATACCCGTCGGCGGTCCGCCTACGCGCTCCAGTGCCGTGCCGCGCGGTCAATCCTTGCTGGCGAACGCCGCGTCGAACGCGGCGGCCGGCGCGTCGAAGGCGAGCCGGCGGACGAGCTCGAGCGCCTCCGGCGCGCCGACCAGGCGGTCCATGCCGGCGTCCTCCCACTCGATCGAGATCGGCCCGTCGTAGCCGATCGCGTTCAGCGCCCGGAAGCAGTCCTCCCACGGCACGTCGCCGTGGCCAGTGGACACGAAGTCCCAGCCGCGGCGCATGTCCGCCCAGGGCAGGTGCGAGGACAGCCGGCCCCGCCGCCCGTCGCCGGTCCGCACCTTCGCGTCCTTGCAGTCCACGTGGTAGATGCGGTCGGCGAAGTCGAAGATGAAGTTGACCGGGTCCAGCTCCTGCCACACGAAGTGCGACGGGTCCCAGTTCAGCCCGAACGCCGGCCGATGGCCGATCGCCTCCAGCGTCCGCTTCGCAGTCCAGTAGTCGTACGCGATCTCCGACGGGTGCACCTCGTGCGCGAACCGCACGCCCACCTCGTCGAAGACGTCGAGGATCGGGTTCCACCGGTCGGCGAAGTCCTGGTAGCCGCGTTCGATCATCGACGGCGGCACCGGC
>DASVMV010000387.1:0-3629 GCA_036384155.1 Micromonosporaceae bacterium | reverse complement strand
ACAGGGTTGCGCGCGCTGGCCGTAGCCGCGGCAATGGTGCCGGAGCCGCCGCGGCCGGACGAGCCGCGCGGCCTGCGCCCGCTCGGATTGATCGGCATCGGCGATCCGGTCCGCGAAGCCGCTCCCGACATCGCCGAAGCGTTCACCCGAGCCGGGATCCGCCTGGTGCTCATCACCGGTGACCACCCCGGCACGGCCGCCGCGGTCGGCGCCCGGCTGGGGATCTGCGCCGACGGGGACCAGGTGGTGTGCGGCGACAAGTACCCACTCGAGCCCGAACGCGCCGATCAGGCCACGGTGTTCGCCCGCATCCAGCCGGAGCAGAAGCTGGACATCATCGCGGCGCTGCAGGACCGCGGGCACGTCGTCGCGATGACTGGGGACGGCGTCAACGACGCCCCGGCGCTGCGCCGGGCGGACATCGGCGTGGCGATGGGCGGCGGCACCGAGGTCGCCCGCCAGGCCGCCGATCTCGTTCTCGTCGACGACAACCTCGGCACGGTCGCCACCGCCGTCGGTGAGGGCCGGCGCATCTACGACAACATCCGCAGATTCCTGCGCTACGGGCTGTCCGGCGGTACGGCCGAGATCCTCGTGATGCTGATCGGGCCGTTCTTCGGGCTCGCGGTGCCGCTGCTGCCGGCACAGATCCTGTGGGTCAATCTGCTCACTCACGGGCTGCCCGGCGTCGCCCTCGGCGCGGAACCCGCCGAGCCCGACGCGATGCACCGCCCGCCGCGCTCGCCCCGCGAGTCGGTGCTCGGCGCCGGGCTGGCCCGCGCCGTGCTGTTCACCGGCGTGCTGATCGCGTCCGTCGCGCTGGGCGTCGGCGTGGTCGCGTACCGGATGGAACGACCGTGGCAGTCGATGGTGTTCGTGGTGCTGGGGCTGGCCCAGCTCGGTGTGGCCCTCGCCGTCCGCTCGCGGCGTGCTGCGGGCACGCCGGGTAACCCCGGCCTGCTCTGGGCGGTCGCTCTTTCCGGGGTGCTGCAGATCGCCGGCGTGCTCTCCCCGCCGCTGCAGGCCTTGCTGGGCACGCAGCGGCTCGGCGTCACCGAACTGCTGGCCTGTGCCGCTGTCGCGAGCCTGCCCGGCATCGCCGTGCGGCTGCTCCCCCGGGTCTGACGTCCGCCGACGGCCGCCGCCCAGCGGACTGCGGTAGCGATTTGGAGGGCTTGGGACCGCACAGATCAGGTAGGACGGCCCTACGGAGCGCCGGTCATCGTGGCGGAGGGTCACGCTAAAGGAGGTGTGCCCGATGTCGTTCACGAACAGAGTTGAAGCAGGCCGGCAGCTGGCGGGCATGCTCGGCCACGTACGGGCCTACGACCCGGTCGTAATCGGGCTGCCGCGCGGCGGCGTGCCCGTCGCCTTCGAGGTCGGAAAGGCGTTGGGTGCGCCACTGGACGTCATCGTGGTAGGCAAGCTGGGCGTGCCCTTCCAGCCCGAGCTGGCGATGGGCGCCATCGGCGAGGACGGAGCGCAGTTTCTCAACGCGGACGTGCTGCGCAGTGCCCGAATCGAACCCGACGAGCTGTCCGTGGTGGAGCAGGAGGCGCGCGCTGCCGTCGAACATCGGATCCGGGCCTTGCGTCGCGCACGTCCCGGCATTGCCCTGGCCGGCCGCACCGCCGTCATCGTCGATGACGGCATCGCCACCGGAGCCACCGTCCGAACCGCCTGCCAGATCGCCCGCCGTCGGGGCGCAGCCAGGGTCGTGCTCGCCACGCCGGTAGCGGCCGCGGACACCGTAGCCGCCCTCGGCAAAGTCGCCGACGAGGTTATCACCGTGGCCACGCCGGCCCGGGTCCAGGCCGTCGGCGAGCAGTACGACGACTTCCCGCAGATCACCGACCGGGAAGTCGTCACGCTGCTATGGGCCGCCGCCGGTAGGCCGGTCACCGCCGCACCGGCGGACCAGTCGCCCCGTGCTGTCGGGCGCGACGTTGCCGTGCAGGCCGCTGGGCTGCGACTGCCCGCACGCCTGACGATGCCATCCCGGGCGGTCGGTTTGGTGGTGTTCGCACTTCCCGGCGGCAGTAGTCGGCACAGTCCGCGTAACCGGTACCTGGCCGGGCGATTCCACCAGGCTGGCCTCGGCACCCTGCTCGTCGACCTGCTGACACCCGAGGAGGAGGTCGACTGGCGCAAGGTGTTCGACATCGAACTCCTCGCCGCGCGGCTCGGTCAGGCGACCGGCTGGATTCGCCACGCCTGCGACCTGGGCGAGCTGCCGGTCGGGCTGTTCGGTCCGGGTACCGGCGCGGCGGCCGCGCTCTGGGCCGCCGCGGAACCCGACGCGGGCATGGCCGCCATCGTTTCCCACAACGGCCGGCCGGATCTGGCCATTCGACGGTTGGATCTGGTCCCGATACCGACCATGTTTATCGTCGGCGCTCGACACGATCACGTTCTCAATCTCAATCGTCTGGCGCAGGCGCACCTGCGTTGCCCGAATCGGGTCACCGTCGTACCAGACGCCACCCGCCGGTTCGACGAACCGGGCTCGCTGCCACTCGTCGCCACGCTTGCCCGAGACTGGTTCGCCCAGCACCTGGGCGCTCCGCTGCGACCACAGCCCGTCGCGCCTTAGCGGTCACGGACGGACGATGGCCCTGCGGCGTTGAGGTTGGCCGACAGGGCGGGATCCCACTTGTCCTCTCGCTGGGCGTGCCTCCCAGGCTCGCTTGCGATGAGCGAGGTGTTACCTCCATGCCTGCGCTGGAGGAGCCGATGTGTGATCCCCCCATTACGTTCGCCTGGCGGTGTGGGGATCGCCCATCGCCGGTTGGCTGAACGGGTCCTAGGTTCTTCCGCATGGACCCCCACTCGGCCGACCCCCGCTCCCCCGTCGATGACTTCCAGCCCAGGTGGTCGGGATTCGCCGCGTTCTTTCGTGATCGCACTGACCTCGACGCCGCATACCTGACCGAATTGCACCATGCTCGGGGTACCCGGCGCGAATGGACTGTCAGCCAGTGGCGGTCCCAGGTCGAGGCGACCGCAGGTTGGCTCCGCGAGCAGGGCATCGGCCCCGGGAGCGCGGTGGCGACCCTCGCCGGCAACACGGCCGAGGCGCTCGCAGTGGCGTACGCGGGTTGGCTGGTCGGAGCGTGCTGCGTGCCCCTCAACGCGCAGGAGGCCACCGACCGGCAGGCGTTCGTGCTGCGCGACTCCGCGGCGCGCCTGCTGGTTTACGCACCCGAGCATGCCGCCCGGGCCGCTGCCCTCGGCGACGGGGCCGGCTTGCCGCTGTACCACACCGACGAGCTGCCAACCGAGGGCGCGGCGCCGATCGAGGACGCCGTAACCGGCCTGGACGTCGCGGCGTTGCGGCTCTATACCAGCGGTACCACCGGAGAGCCGAAGGGCATTATCACCACGGTCGGCAACCTGCTCACCGACCTGGACGCCCTCGCCAGCACCTTCGGTTGGGACTCCGACACCCGCGTCTACACGGTGCTGCCGGTTCACCACGCCAACGCCCTTGTCATCTCGATGCTGCTGCCCTGGCACACCGCTGCCGCCACGGTCCTGACCGACCGATTCCGAACGGATCGCTTCTGGGCCGACGTGGCCGCTGAGCGAGCGACGACCGCCAGCCTGGTACCCACCTTGCTGGAGTTTCT
>DASVMV010000386.1:0-7375 GCA_036384155.1 Micromonosporaceae bacterium | reverse complement strand
TGGGCCGTAGCCGAAGCGGAGGATCGCCTGGGCGATCCGCCCGCCGGCGGAGTCGGCGAGCAATGCCCGCAGCTGCGGAATCTCCAGCGGTTGGGTCATCAGCGTGCTCGCCAGCCCACGCACGGTCGCGGTCAGGAGGGTCCGCTCCAGCGCCAGTCCGGCGCGCAGCCACTCGCGTGGCGCGTCGCCGGCGGTGTAGAGGACGGCGATCGTGGGCTCGCTTTCGAAGCGTCCCGGACGGCGGTGGCGTGCTGGCTGGACCAGCGCGAAATCGCGGATCGGTACGACCTCGAGCGCGTCCCAGGGGCCGACCGCCTCGGGCGGCACACCATCCCGGCGGTGCGGCACCTCCCGGGTCCATGCCTCGAGCTCGGTCCGGTACGCCGGGTCGCCCCGCCGCCGATGTTCCGCGGTCCGCACCAGGCTCAGCACCGCGTCGCGCTCCGCCGGCTCGGCGACCGTCACGGTGCCGCCCTCGGCCTCGGCCGCCCGAGCCAGGTCGTCGAGGATTTCCGGCGGCACCGGCGTTTCCGCAAACGGTCGGCGGTTGGTGTGCCGGCGGGGGATGGCTTGGGCGAGCAGCCGGGCGGTATCGGGTGGGGGCACCGGCGGGCCGAGCGCGATCCGGGCCGCCACAGTTTGATCTCCTGGCTCAGGAAGCAGCCGCAGTACCGGCAGCCGGCCGTGCGCCAGGATCGCGACGCGCAGGTTCAGGACCGCCGCACCGACACTGATCATCAGCTCGCGGCCCGTGGGGTCCAGCACCTCGAGGCGGCGGGTTCGGTCGGCGAGAACCTCGACCGTGTTGCCGTGCAGTCGGAACCGCCACGGCTGGCTGTTGTGCACCGACGGCGCGGCACCGGCTGCCTCGAGACAGGCACGCAGTGTGGCCCCGGGCTCGCCGTCGCGATCCATGGCCCACGCACCGGCCATCATCGTGACCCGCCCTGCTTCGGCGCCGCGGCCGGCGCCGCCGCCAGCCGGGCATCCGAACCCGGGAAGACGAGACCTTCGTGCCCGTCGTCCAGCCACCGCACGACGTACGGCGGGCTGCCATCCTCACGGCGCAGAGCGACGATGACGCCGACCCGCCGGACATCGCCCACCCGGGTGCCCTCCACGATCAGGTGGTCGCCGACACTGGCCCTCATGATGCCCTCCCGAGGGAGTCCGCTCACCCCGGCCGTCTGCCGGTGGCTACTTCCCAACCCTCGTGGCTGGCGCCACGAGCGGCCCAGGGGCTTTCCGCCGGCACGGCCGGGACCTTCTACCCTGCGTCGCGCGCGAACAGGGCCAGGCGTATTCGGTTGGGGCTGTCGGTCTTCGTCATCAGGCTGGTGATGTGGGTCTTGACCGTGGTAACGCCGATGTGGAGCCGGTCGGCGATTTCCGTGTTCGACAGGCCCTCGGCGACCAGGTTCAACACGTCCTGCTCGCGGGCGGTCAGTCCGTCGACCGGCCGGGGCCTCTCGGCGCGGGCGTGCACCGCGCGCTGGACCAGGCGCCGCAGCACCTCCTGGCTGAACGGGCTGTCGCCGGCGGCGGCCCGGCGGACGCCGTCCACGAGATCGGCGGGCGGCGCGTCCTTGAGCAGGAATCCGCAGGCGCCGGCGGTCAGGGCCGGATAGAGGTGGTCGTCGTCGCCGAACGTGGTCAGCACCAGGACGCGGGTGGCGGGACGGTCGGCGAGGATGCGGCTGGTCGCGGTGATCCCGTCGACACCCGGCATGCGCAGGTCCATGACGACGACGTCGGGGACGAGCCGCACGGCGAGAGAGATTGCCGCGCGGCCATTGTCGGCCTCGCCGACGACCTCGATGTCGGGCTGAGCGTCGCAGAGCATGCGCAGGCCCGCGCGGATGAGGTGCTGGTCGTCGACCAGCAGGACGCGGATCATGCCAGTTCCGGCGCGTGCGGCCCGGCCGAGACCTCGCGTTCGCCGGGCGCCGACGAGGCCGGCGTGACGGCGGGCGAGATGGGAGAAGCCGTCGGGGCGAAGGCGGACGCCGAGACCCCGGCCGGGAGGACCGTGCGCACCCGCCAACCCGCGCCGGTCGGACCTGCCGTTAGCTGACCGCCGAGGACCTCCACGCGCTCGCGCATACCGGTGATGCCGTGGCCGCCGCCGGACGGCACTGTCGCCGGCACCCGCCCGCCCCCGTTGTCCGACACCTCCCAGTGGACGGCCCCGTCGACCACCGTGACCGACAGGCGGGCCAGCGCGGACGTGCCGGCGTGCTTGGCCACGTTGGTCAGCGCCTCCTGGGTCAGGCGCAACACCGCGAGACCCCGCACCGCGTCGAGCGAACCGATCGCCGGGTCGATGTCGGCCTCCACGATGACACCGGCCTGGCGGCCCCGGTCGACCGCCGCGCCGAGGGCTGCCGGAAGCGCTGACGGCTCGATCGCGGTCAGCGCCGCGTCACCCCGTACGGCATCGGGGTTGCGTAGCACCGCGACCAGCCGGCGCAGATCCGCCAGGGCTGCGGTGCCGGTGCCGTGCACGTCGTCGAACACCTCGCCCACCCGCGGATCCAGGTCGGTCAGCACGTGCCGGGCCACGCCGACCCGCAGCACCATCGACGCCACGTGATGCGCGACCACGTCGTGCAGCTCGCGGGCGATGGCGCTGCGTTCGTCGGCGCGGGCCGCTCGGCTCTCCGACTCCCGCCGGCGCTGCTCCTCGGCCGCCCGCTGCTCGGCTTGCCGGCCGAGTTCCCGGGTGGTCCGGATGACCAGACCGAGCAGCAGCGGCACGCCGACTTCGAGGCTCAGCCCGAATACGCCGGAGAGGAAACGGCCGAACGGATCGCCGATCGAATCGATCAGGCCGACCGCGGCCAGCAGCCCGGCGGACAGCCAGATGGTCCGCGGTCGGCGCGCCCACATGGCCAGCTCGAGCAATGCCCAGCTGGCGCCCACCTGGTTGATCGTGATGTCGTCGATGACAAAGATCGCGACCGCCAGCAGCGCGGCCTGCCCCAGCAGGTTGACCAGCGGCCGGCGGTGGAACACCAGCGCGACGGCGAACGCGACCACCGCGAGCACCCACTGCGTAGCCGTCGGCGAGCGTCCGGCCTGGGTACCGAAGACCAGATAGCTGACGCCGCTGAGGTCGAGCAGCACCATCCGGACGAGCGAGTCGCGCGCGTCGAAGAGTCGTCCCACCCACCCCACGGCATCAGCCTAGGCGCTGCGGCTCGGGGGCAGGAGCGACCGCCGACGCCGCCCACCTGGTCCGGACCCCGAGGTAGGCAGCCAGGCCGAGCGGCCCGAGCAGGATCGTCAGCACCAGCACCGGAGCCATCACCAGCCCCGGCACCTCCCGTTCCCGGCTGTCGAGCCACGCCCACCGGCCAACGAACAGATCGAACGCGATCATATGTGCCCAGGCCGCGGCCGCGCCGTCCGCGGTGCCGAGCAGGTCGCGTACGCCGCTAAGCGTCGGCGACAGCACGGCCGGCAGCACGTCGCCGAACGCCGGGATCACCAGCATCGCGTAGATCGCCAGGGCCGGTAGCACGATCAGCGGCGACTTGATGATCCGGGCGGTCCACGACCAGCGCGGCAGCAGGATCATCAGCGTCCAGAACGGCGCGGCCACCGCGAAGGTCAGCGGGAACAGGATCCCGGTCATGCGGCCAGCGCCAGTTCCGGGTTGCGACGGCGAGCCACGACCACGCCGACGGCGGTGGCGGTCGCGGCGACCAGGGCCGCCCCGGCGGCCAGCGTCAGCGCGTCCGGGCCTAGCAGCGGCTGCCCGCGCAGTGCCTGCCAGGTCAACAGCACCGTGAGTACGCCATAAGCGCCGCCCGCGACGACCAGCAGCCGCACCCGGGTGCGCTCGTCCAGTCGCGTCCCGAGGAACCGGCTCAGCAGGATCGCCAGGATCGGCAGCGCCTGCAACGCGTGCAGTCCCACGAAATGCCCGATCCGCAGGTCCCCGCCGGTGGTGCTCCAGCCGACGAGCGGGAGCCCGGGCCCGCCGTCCCGTACCCCGACACTGTGCGCCCCGGCGATTCCCTCAACTCCCGCCTCCTGGCTGGGCAATACCATCGGCACCGCCGCCAGCATGCCGAGCAGGGACAGCCCGAGCCCGAGCCGGACCGCGTACGTGGCGACCCGGTCCGCGATCGGCTGACGCAGCACCACGATCCCGATGAGGAAATGCGCGGCGAACAGCACCATGATCGACGCGCCCATCACCCGCCACAGGGCGGCGTTCAGCGGGGTGGTCTCGTTGTAGTGGCTGGTCGTGCCGCGCAGCACCTGCCCGACGATCACCACCATCTCCGCCAGCGACATCGCGACGATGGCCGTGCCCGCCCACTCCGCGATCCGGCTACGCCGGGGCAGCAGCGAGAGCATCCAGGCAAGGGTCATGCCGTACACCACGAAGGACACCGAGAACTTGAACGGCTTGAGCCAGATCGGCGCGCCGGTGAGGACGCGCGGGTCGGCGAGGATGCCGACCGCGGAGACGACGGCGAGCACCGCCATCGCCGAGACGAAAACCATCAATGGGCGGTGCCAGTCTGCCGCCCGGCGCAGCGCAGTAGTCATACCTGTAGAGGGTGGTGAGCCGGTCCTCGGGATGCGCCCGACTACAAGCCCCGGTTGCGGCCGGCGGTCGGAGCCCCGTCTCCTCCCTGGGGAGGAGGCGGAATACCGACCCGCCATGGTTGCGCGGCGGCGTCGTTCTGCGGCGGTGCGGTGGCGCCGCACGTACCGTGGGAGTCGTCCCGACCGCGGCGGAGCTGGGCACGTGCCCTGCCACGGCAGGGTGTAGAGCCGTGCCGCCACACCCGGCACGTGGCTTCCTGGACCGGGGTTCCAACCGCGGTCCGGGACGCGAACGTGTATGGGGTGATGTGAGCGTCCGGCGGCCGGGGGTGGGCATGGACGACGAGGCGGGCTTCCGCGAGTTCGTGGCGGCGCGGCTGGCCAAGCTGTCCGGCACCGCTTATCTCCTGGCTGGTGACCACCACGCGGCCCAGGATCTGGTGCAGTCGACGTTGGTCAAGATGGCGCGGCACTGGGACCGGGTGTCGCGTCTTGGCTCGCCGGACGCGTACGTGCGCAAGGCGCTCTACCGCGAGTTCGTCAGCTCCCGGCGGCTGTCCCGGAGTCGGGAGACATTAACGGCCGCGCCGGTGGACCGGCCCGGCGTACGCGACGAGGCGGACGACGCGATCCGGCGGTTGCTCCTGCGGCAGGCGCTGGCCAGGCTGACGGTCCTGCAGCGTGCCGTGATCGTGCTGCGCTTCTACGAGGACCTGTCCGGGGCCGACATCGCGGAAGCGCTCGGCTGCTCGCTCGGCACAGTGAAGAGCCAGACGCACCACGCGCTGGCGCGGCTGCGGGCGCTGGCTCCCGAGCTGGCCGACCTCGTCGAAGATCCGCAGGGGGTGCGGTGATGAACGGGATGAAGGACCTGCTCGCGGAGATCGCCGCCGAGGCGATGCCGTACGACGTGACGGACCGGGCGATACGGACGGCGCGCCGGCAGCGCCGGACCGTCTGGGCGGCGTCACTCGCGGTCGCGACGCTCGTGGCTGTCGGGCTTGTCGCGGCGCTTCCGCTGCGGCCGCCCGGACCGGACGGCCCGACCGTGGCGTCGGTGGCCTGGCTGCCACGGCACCTCGCACCGGTAGGGTCAACGCCGAGGCTGCCGTCCGGCCCGGTCGCCTCCGCCGTCCTGGCGTACACCCAGAACAGCGGAGCGACGACGCTGCTCACCGAGGACGGTCAGCGGTACGCGCTGGACGGGGCGGTCCGCGCCATCTCGCCCGACGGCCGGTGGCTGGCCGTCACCCGCGGCGAGACACTGACACTGCGCGATCTGAACGGTACGGCCAACCGGACGCTCGGCGATGGCATCAAGACGGATGTCGCGGCCTGGTCGGCGGACGGCCGCTGGCTTGCGCTGCGCACCGGCGACGCCGACCCGGTCAGCCAGCGCACCGCCGTCGTCGACCTGGCGACCGGCCGGGAGGCCGGCACCGTACCGGCCGGCCGCTACGGAAGGGCGTACGTGTGCGGGCTGCGGGACACCCCTGAGCTGGTCTTGTGTGCCGGAGAGGACGCGTCCCCCCGGTTCGACCTGTGGGTCATCGACGGGACCACGGGGCACCAACTGCGGCATGAGACGGTGGACCCGTCCGCGGTCCTGACCGACTCCGAGCGCAAGGCCGACTGGGTGGTACGGCCGGGCCTGCCGGACAACACCGGTCGGCTGCTGCCCGACGGCCGCACTCTGGTGGTGCGGACCTTCGACTACCGGGCCGACGAGGGAGTGACGATTCCGGACGACATGCTGGCGGCGGACCTGGACCAACCGGACGAGCAGCCGCGCCGCTATGCGATTCCGGATCCCACGCTCGGGAAGGCACACCCCAACCCTGACGGCAGCACGACCAACTACGACACCGGCGAGTTCCGCCACGGTCTGGCCGGCGTGGACGGCGGGATCGTCATAGCGCACCTTGTGCCCAGCGGACGTGCCGAGCGCGTCGCCGGACTAGAGATGCTGGACACCTCCTCCGGGACGCTGGCCAAGATCACCACCGTATCGGGCGATATCCGCGCCGTGGTCGTCCGCGGGCAGGCCACCGGATAACGGGGTGGCGGGCGGGCCGGGCCTGTTGGCGCGTTGGGCGGCCGGGTCGGATGGCGCCCCGCCACCCGCGCCGGCAGGTTCAGGTCACCCAACAGCAGCGCCGGCGCCGACGAACGAACGTATTCCTAGCGCGTCTAGGTTTTCGCAGCCGATCGACGTGGCGCTGATCTCGCCGGCACCGCCGTCACGTCGGCTAACGCAGGATGACGGTACGGGCGCCCTCGCCCCGGGCCATTCGGGCGAACGCCTCCGGGGCGCCGTGCAGCGTGGTCCGGTCAGTGATCAGGGGAGCGGGGTCGAGGGTGCCGGCGAGTACGGCCCGGGCCAGTTCGGGCACATCCCGGTCCGGGTCAGAGGAACCGTAGACCGACGAGCGCAGGGTACGGGCCGAGTGAAAGATGTCCAGCGCGCTGAGCCCCACGATGTCGTCCTTGGCTCCCATACCCACCACGATCACCTGCCCGCCCCGGCGGGTGGCCCGCCACGCGGTGCGGATGGTGGTGCTGCGCCCGACGCACTCGAATGCGTGGTCGACGCCGCGCCCTCCGGTGAGCGCTCGGATCGCCCGGTTGACGGAGTCATCGGCGAGCAGGAAGTGGCTGGCCCCCGCAGTCGTGGCCAGAGCCGCCTTGGCGAAGGAGACGTCGATGGCGAGCACCGGGTCGGCGCCGGCCGCCCGGGCGGCGGAGACCCTCGATAGACCCACCCCGCCGAGGCCGATCACGGCCACCGAGTCACCGGGAGCGACGGCTGCGG
>DASVMV010000385.1:0-1939 GCA_036384155.1 Micromonosporaceae bacterium | reverse complement strand
CCCCGGTGGGTGCCGGGGCCGCCGCCGCCGGCACGGGCGCGGGCGGTGCCGCCTGCTCCTGTGCGACGAATGCGCCCCGCAACCGTCGGGCGACGGGCGCCTCGACGGTGCTCGAGGCGGACTTGACGAACTCGCCCATTTCCTTCAACTTGGCGAGCACCGTCTTGCTCTCGACCCCGAGCTCTTTTGCCAGCTCGTGTACGCGGGCCTTTCCTGCCACTGCACTCCTCACTCCGAGGTCGTGCGGGCAGCACCCGCAACGACCTCACTCGTGCACTTGAAGCCTGGTCATTTCTGGGACTTCATCGTGTGCTCATGTCGGTCGTCCTACCTTGCTTGCGAACCTCGCCCGGTCGGATGACCAGGCGTAGTGGTTGACGCGGTGATGTGCTCGGCCAGCTCGCCGGCGTCGATGACACCGGTGATCCGGAGCGCACGCCCGAAGGCGCGGCGCCGACCGGCCAGCGCGAGGCAAGCCGGGTCTGGGTGCACGTGAGCACCCCTTCCCGGCAGTCTACGGGCCGGGTCGGGCCGGAGGCTGTGACCAGCCTCACCACCGACCGCGACGATCCGTAGCAGCTCAGCAGCCGGCGCGCGCTGCCGGCAGCCCACACAGGTGCGCTGCGGCGACGGACGTCGTGCCACCGATTAATTCTACCCCGAGCCGGCCGGAAGTGCTCCGCCCGGCTCCACCGCTTGATCGCGGTCGCCGGGCCCGCCGGGCGGTGGGCCCGGGATCTGCTCGGTGTCGGATCGAATGTCGATCCGCCAACCGGTCATTCGGGCGGCAAGCCGGGCATTCTGCCCTTCCCGGCCAATCGCCAACGAGAGCTGGAAATCGGGCACGGTGACCCGGGCCGTCCGGCTGGCCGCATCCACCACGACGACCCGCAGCGCCTTGGCCGGCGACAACGCATTGCCGACGAAGGTGGCGGGATCGTCGGACCAGTCGATGATGTCGATCTTTTCGCCGTGCAGTTCGCTCATCACCGCCCGGACCCGCTGACCCATCGGGCCGATGCAGGCGCCCTTGGCGTTCACGCCGGGCGCGGTCGAGCGCACCGCGATCTTCGTACGGTGACCCGCCTCGCGCGCGATGGCGGCGATCTCGACGGTACCGTCGGCGATCTCCGGAACCTCGAGCGCGAAGAGCTTCTTCACCAGGTTGGGATGCGAGCGGGACAGCGTGACCTGCGGCCCGCGGAAGCCCTTGGCCACGTGGACCACCACGCACCGGATCCGCTGGCCGTGCCCGTAGACCTCGCCCGGCACCTGCTCGGCGGCCGGCAGGACTCCTTCGATCTTGCCGAGGTCGACGGTGACGATGCCCTTCTCCGCCCGGGCCTCGTGCGCCTGCACCACCCCGGTGACCAGGTCGCCGTCGCGGCCGGCGTACTCGCCGAAGTGCACCTCATCGGTGGCCTCCCGCAGCCGCTGGAGGATCACCTGCTTCGCCGTCATGGCGGCGATGCGCCCGAAATCGTGCGGGGTGTCGTCCCACTCCCGGCGCACGCCGCCGTCCTCGTCGAGCTCCTGGGCATAGACGGACGCCGCACCGGTCTTGCGGTCGATCTCCACGCGGGCGTGCGACTGCGCTCCGTCCGTGTGGCGGTACGCGGTCAGCAACGCCGTCTCGATCGCGGCGAGGATCGTGTCGAACGGGATCTCCCGCTCGCGCTCCAGGGCGCGCAGCGCCGCGAGGTCGATGTTCACCTCTCCTCGTCCTCCACTTCCTCGTCGATGTCCACGTCGCCGACGTCCTCGTCGGCCGCGTCGTCGAGCCGGTTGAACTCGACCTGAACCCGTCCCGGGCCGAGGTCGGCGTACCGCCATTGCGCCGGCCGGCCGTCCACGTCGAGCAGCACCCGTTCGTCGTCGGCGTCGAGCACCCGGGCCACTACCTGCCGGTCGCCTGGGACGGCGGTCGCGGCGCCCTCGG
>DASVMV010000384.1:0-2028 GCA_036384155.1 Micromonosporaceae bacterium | reverse complement strand
GCACCCTGGCCGCGTCGGTGGGCCAGCGCCTGCGCCGTACCGTCGAGCTGATCTTCGGCGTCGCAGTCGGGGTTGCCGTGGGCGACGCGCTGGTCTACCTACTCGGCACCGGCGCCTGGCAGCTCGGCCTCATCGTCACGCTGGCCATCATCACCGCGCTGTTCCTCGGCGGCTCAGTCGCCGTCGTGATCCAATCCGCGGCCACCGCGGTCCTGATCGTCACGCTCAGCCCCACCACGAGGAACCTCGAGTTCCCACGGTTCATTGACGCCCTTGTCGGTGGCCTAACCGCGCTGCTGGTGAGCGCGGTGCTGCTGCCGCTCAACCCGCTGCGGGTGATCAACCGGGCCGCCAAACCGGCGCTGGACCTGCTGGCCAACGAGCTGGCCGCGACCGCCGAGGCGCTGCGCAACCGGGATCCGGCGCGGGCCCAGCGGTCGCTGGAGGAACTGCGGAAGAACAAGGACGAACTGGATGCGCTGAGTGAGGCGATCGAGGGCGCCAAGGAGACCACGACGCTGTCGCCGGCCCGGTGGCACCGCCGCAGCGCGCTGACCCACTACACCGAGGCGGCCGAGCCGATCGACCGGGCGATGCGCAACAGCGGCACCCTGATCCGCCGCTCGATCACCCTCATCGAGGACGGGGAGCCGATCCCGGATCCGATGCCGTCGGCCCTGTGCGACCTGGCCGAGTCGGTCCGCCGCCTGCGGCACGAGTTCAGCACCGAGACCGAGCCGCACGGCGCTCGCGAGAAGGCGTTGGAGGCGGTCACCGAGGCCGGCCGGGCGTACGCGCAAGGGGTCGGCTTCTCCGGCAACGTGGTCGTCGCGCAGGTCCGTACGGCCGCCAGTGACCTGCTCAAGGCCAGCGGGGTGGAACAGGGCGAGGCCAATCGGCTGGTCCGCCAGGCCTTCGGCGAGCACGAGAAATCGCAGGAGACGGCGGGCGACGGGTAGCCGGGCGAAACCCGTGGCGCCCGACGCAACTCGATACGCTGACCGCATGGCCGTCAGCCCGCCCGGCGGGGATCCGAGTCAACTGCCCGCTCCACCGGCGGGCACGCCCGCCCTGCCGCCGCGCCGGCCGGGCTGGCGCCGGGCCCTGGTGCTGGGCGCGGTCATCCTGCTGATCGCCGGCTGCGCCGTCTACGTGCTGTTCGTGCTCGGGGAAGACCTCGGCGTCCAGGCGCTCCTGGTCGGCCTGGTGGCGGCCATCCTGCCGGTGCCGGTGCTGGTGGCCTGCTTCCTGTGGCTCGATCGCTACGAACCCGAGCCCGTGGGGTACCTCCTGCTCTGCTTCGCCTGGGGTGCCTTCGTCGCGACCGCCATATCGCTCAACGTCAACCGGTTGGCGGCCCACGGGTTCAAGAGTGCGGGTCTGCCGGACGCCCTGACCGCGGTGCTGGTCGCGCCGTTCATCGAGGAGCTCACCAAGGCCGGCTTCCCGATCCTGCTGCTGGCGTTCCGCCGGCGGGAGTTGTCGGGCATCACCGACGGGATCGTCTACTGCGGCCTGTCGGCGACCGGCTTCGCGATGGTGGAGAACATCCTCTACCTCGGGGGGTACGGCTTCGCCGCGGGCGCCGAACGCTACGGTCCGGCCACCGGCGCCACGTACGTCTTCGCCTTCTTCATCGTGCGGATCCTCCTCTTCGGGTTCGCCCATCCGCTTTTCACGTCGATGACCGGCGTCGGGCTGGGCATCGCCGCCCGGATGGCCGAGCGCCGGGTACGCGTGCTGGCCCCGCTCGCCGGGCTGCTGGTGGCGATGATGCTGCACGGCACCTGGAACCTGATCCCGTCTCTCACGGCCGCCACCGGGCAGGGGCTGATCGCGCTGTACGGCTACATCGGCGTCATGGTGCCGATCTTCCTCGGCATGGTGGGCTTCGCCGTCTGGCTGCGTAGCTGGGAGGGACGGCTGACCGAGCGGCGGCTGCCGGACTACGTGCGGTCGGGCTGGCTGTCGCCGCCCGAGGTGGCGGCCCTGGGCAGCCTCGGCCGCCGCCACGCGGCGCGGCGGTGG
>DASVMV010000383.1:0-4909 GCA_036384155.1 Micromonosporaceae bacterium | reverse complement strand
TCGAGCGCAGCCGGGGCATGCTCTCCGCGGTCAGCTTCGCCTGTTGGTCGAGGACCTCCACCAGTTCGTGCATCTCGCGGGGCAACGACGGGAGCTTGGTGAGGCCGTACAGGTACAGCAGGTTGCCGACCGCCTCGAGGTGGTCCATCACGTCGTCGAGTTGCGAGCCCAGCCGGTAGATGTCCTCCCGGTCGAAGGGCGTGATGAACGAAGAGTTGATCTTCTTGAACAGCTCGTGGGTGATCTGGTCGCTGTCGTGCTCGACCTCGGTGAGCCGCTCGCTGACCGATTGGACGTCGACTCCGGGGAGGGCGAGTTCCTGTAACAGTGCCGTTCCCCGGACGAGATTGTCAGCCGCCCTGGTGAAGAGCCCGTAGAACGCCCCCTCGGTGGGGCGGAAGGAGAACTTCACGGTGACCTCGTCATTCGTCGAAGAGATACGTTCGGCCCGGGTGCCGGGGTCGATGCTAGGCAAGGGTGCGGCGTTCTCGCTGACCACCCCCCGGACAGACCGGGAGGTGCCCCGTTTACCGCCCGTTCATGCCGCCGCGTCCCGCAGCCGCACGTCTTCCAGCAGCCGCCGCCGCTCCCGGTCCACGTCGAACGTCGCCGCCGGGTACGACAGGTGCAGGTCGGCGAAGGCCTCGCCCAGGAGCCGGGCGAGTGCCCAGTCCCGATACCACTTGCGGTCGGCCGGCACGACGTACCAGGGGGCATCGGGGGTGCTGCACCGGGTGAGCGCCTCGGCGTACGCGGCCTGGTAGTCGTCCCACCGCCGCCGCGCGTCGATGTCGGCCGGGTTGTACTTCCAGTGCTTGCGCGGGTCGTCCAGCCGCTTGAGCAGCCGTTCCCGCTGCTCCTCGTACGAGATGTGCAGCATGACCTTGACCAGCGTCGTCCCGTCCGCCACCAGGTCGCGCTCGAACTGGTTGATCTCTTCGTAGCGCCCCCGCCAGGTCGTCTCCGGCACCAGCGACTCCACCCGCGCCACGAGCACGTCCTCGTAGTGCGACCGGTTGAACACACCGACCTGACCCGGCACGGGCACCGCCCGGCGGATCCGGGCGAGGAAATGTTCGGCCCGCTCCTGTCCGGTCGGCGGACCGAACGACTTGATCTTCAATCCGAGCGGGTTCATCGCGCGAACCAGCCCCTTGATCGAGCCGTCCTTTCCGCCGCAGTCCATGGCCTGCAGGACCACGAGGACCCGGCGGCGGTTGCCCGGATCGGCCTTGGCCGACGCGAACAGCATCTCCTGCTGGCGGCCCAGATCCGGCCACAGCTGCTCCAGCTCGGCGGCCGCCCACGCCTTCCGGTCGCCGGTCACGTCCCGCGGTGGCAGGCCGGGTGTGGACCGTGGATCGATCGAGGCGAGGCCGACCCTGCCGGGGCCGCCCACGCCGAGCAACGCACGCATCGTCGGCATCAGCCGATCATCGCCGAACGGGCCGATGCCGGCCAGTCGGGCGAGCTTGGTCACATCACGGTCGTCCATCGCGTCCACGTCGAGGAGAATCCCGTCCATGGGCCGGTCTTTCGGCGCCCGGGACCTCGGGGAGACAGCGGTGCAGGATCTGGCGAGCGAGTTCGAGGCCGACCGCGGCCACCTCACAGCCGTTGCGTATCGGATGCTGGGCAGCCGGGCGGAGGCCGAGGACGCCGTCCAGGAGGCCTGGCTGCGGTACGCGGCTGCGCTCGCCGAGCCGGCGGCCCGCGCCGAGATCCGGGACCTGCGCGCCTGGCTGACCACCACGGTGGGCCGCATCTGCCTCGACGTGCTGCGCTCCGCGCGGGTCCGCCGGGAGACGTACCCGGGTCCGTGGCTGCCGGAGCCGCTCGTCTCCGGATTGCCGGCGGCCCCGGTGGAGAACGCCAGCGGCAGCACCGCGCCGGCGGACGGATTCGCGCCCGACCCGGCCGAACGGGTGGCCCGCACCGACGAACTCGGGTCCGCCCTGCTCGTTGTTCTCGAACGGCTCACCCCGGAACAGCGGGTCGCGTTCGTCCTGCACGACGTCTTCTCCGTGCCGTTCGAGCAGGTCGCGGCCGTGCTGTCGACGACGGCGCCGGCGGCCCGCCAGCTGGCCTCCCGGGCCCGGAAGGCGGTCGCCGACGGCTCCCCCCGACACCGCGCCGACCTGGACGAACAGCGACGCGTGCTGTCCGCATTCCTCGCCGCCGCCGAGGCCGGCGACCTCGACCGGCTGGTCGCTGTACTCGCCCCGGACGTCGTGTTCACCGGCGACGGCGGCGGCCATTTTCCCGCCACCCGGCGCCCGGTCGAAGGCGCGGACAAGGTGGCCCGCTTCGCCATGGGCCTCTTCCGTCGGGCACCGCAGGAGGTGTCGGCGATGCGCGGTCGCGTCGTGCTCGTCGACGGTGCGCTGGGGTTGCAAACGGAGGCGGTCTACCGCGACGGCCGGCCGTTCCGGTTCGTCATGTGGTTTGCCGTCGCCGAGGGGCAGGTCACCGCGATCTTCAATCAGGTCAATCCGGATAAACTCCGGCACCTGCCACCGATCGGTCCCGCCGACGGGGGCTGGCCGCCCCGGCTATAGCACCAGCGCCAACCATTTCCGGTACGCGGAAGCGAAGGGTTCCGTCCCGTTGCCGAGCGCTTCGAGAAGCCACTCGGCCGCCGCCTGCGCCTCGGAAACCAGGTGGTCGGGGTAGCCGAACTGGGCGCGATGCGCGGCGAACTCGTCTTCGTCGCGCAACTCGACGGCGCCGGTCGCCCGGCGCCGGACGACATCGAGATCGAGATCGATCAGATGGACGGTGTCGCCGTCCCAGTGGGCCGGGCTGGCGATGTCGCAGTAGACCTCGCTGGTCCGCGGCGGCGGATTGAACATGCCGGTCCACCAGGCGGAGTGCGGCACGAGCACCACGAACGGGATGCGCTCGACCGAGGGTCGGCCGTGGTAGACCGAGGCGGTGCCGGCGGCGACCCCGAGCCAGGTGCCGAGGTCGTCTTCGGCGAGCCGCCGGGCGGGGTAGTCCCGGTGCGCCCGGCCGTCGTACTTGCGGTACACCACCCGGACCACGTCGCTCGGCATGACCGCACCCTAACCGATCGACTTCGCCGGAAACCCGTCGAAGTGGCGCAACGAGGAATGCCGCGGGGCACACCGCGTCCGTACCCGCGGCCATCGGACCCGACCGGTACGGTCGGACGGTGACCGCCGCGCCCGCCGACACCACCGACCGATCGACGTCCGTGGAGTCGACCGCCAGCGGCGGGCGGCCGGCCGCCGGACGAGTTCGCCCGACGGTCGCCGACCTGCTCCGGGCCGCCGTGGGTGCGGTGCCCGGCGGGGCGGACCGGCCGGGGCAGCAGCAGATGGCGGCGGCGATCGAGCAGAGCGTCGCGACCGGCGAGCATCTGCTGGTCCAAGCCGGCACCGGCACCGGAAAGTCGCTGGCCTATCTCGCGCCGGCGCTGGCCGTGGACGGTCCGGTCGTCGTGTCGACGGCGACCCTGGCGCTGCAGTCCCAACTGGTCGATCACGACCTGCCTCGCCTGGCCGACGCGGCAGAGCCGCTGCTCGGCCACCGGCCGACCTACGCCGTCCTCAAGGGACGCCACCACTACCTCTGCCTGGCCCGCCTCGAGAGCTCCACCGAGGACGAACCTGAGGACGCGCTGTTCGACGTCGCGGGCAACGGCGGCGCAGCCCCGGCCCGGCCCGGCGTACGGTGGCTCGGCGAGGCCGGCCGGCTGGGCAAGCAGATGCAGCGGCTCCGGGACTGGGCCATGGAGACCGAGACGGGCGACCGCGACGAACTCGACCCGGGCGTTGAGGACCGTACGTGGCGGCTGGTGTCGATGCCGGCCCGGGAGTGCGTGGGCGCGGGCCGGTGCCCCTTCGGTGCCGAATGCTTCGCGGAGGCCTCGCGGGTCCGGGCGCGGGAGGCCGACATCGTCATGACCAACCACAGCCTGCTCGCCGTCGACATGCTCGCCGGCCGGCACATCGTGCCGCCGCACCGGCTGCTGGTGGTCGACGAGGCGCACGAACTCGCCGACCGGGTGTCCGCCGCGGCGCAGGCCGAACTCGTACCCGAGGCGATCGAGCGGGCGGCGCGGCGGTGCCGCCCGCTGGTCCCGCCGGAGGTGGCCGAATCCCTGCAGACCGCGGCCGACGCGCTGGCGGTCGGCCTGTCGGCGGCACCGACCGGCCGGATCACCGCCGGCCTGCCCGGTCCGCTGCGCGAGGCCTGCACATTGCTCGACGCCGCCACCCGGGCCGCCCTCACCAAGATCGGCGACGTCAAGGCCGACGACCCGGACCCGGTTCGCAAACAGCAGGCCCGGGCGGTGCTCGGGGAACTGGCCGACACCAGTCAGCGGTTGCTCGAGGAGGCCGATCACGACGTGGCGTGGGTGGAGCGGCCGGAGGGCCTGGGCGGCCGCTCGGCGCTGGTCGTCGCCCCACTTTCGGTCGCCGGCACGCTGGCCACTCACCTGTACGAGGAGCGCACGGTCGTCGCCACGTCGGCGACCCTCGCGCTCGGCGGGCGGTTCGACACCGTGGCCCGGGCGCTCGGCCTGACCGACGACGGCCCGGAGTGGCACCCGCTCGATGTCGGCTCGCCCTTCGACTATCCGCGGCAGGGCATCCTGTACGTGGCCGCGCACCTGCCCCGCCCGGGCGTCTCCGGCCTGCCCGAGCCGGCCGGCAAAGAGTTGCTCCGCCTCGTCACCGCGCTCGGTGGTCGTACCCTCGGGCTCTTCTCCTCGCGGCGGGCCGCGCAGCAGGCCGCCGACCTGCTGCGGGCACAGACCGATCTCCCGGTCCTGCTGCAGGGCGAAGAGGCCCTGCCGCTGCTCGTGCGCCGGTTCCGCGACGACCGGTCCAGTTGCCTGTTCGGCGTCATGTCGCTCTGGCAGGGAGTCGACGTGCCGGGT
>DASVMV010000382.1:0-3483 GCA_036384155.1 Micromonosporaceae bacterium | reverse complement strand
GGGACCGGACGGTGACCCAGCCCGGCCGGCGTACCCCGGTGAAGCGCCGGATGCTCGCCGCCGACCAGATCCTGGTACGCGAGGACGAGGGCGGCGACGGATCGCCTGAGTCCGCGATGGACGACCTGCTGACCACGCTGGACCGGGTCACCGCCGAACTGCTCCGCAGCAGCGGCCCACCCACCTTGGTCGTCTGCGACTACGGCCTGGGTGCGCTGCCCCGTCCGGTGCGGGAGTGGCTCATCGCCCGGCGGCACCTGTTCGGCACGGTGGCGCTGGACGCCCACGACCTCACCGCCTGGCAGGGGTTCACCCCGACCGTCGTCACCCCCAGCTTCGCCGAGGCCGACCGCCTTCTCCACCCGACGGCGCGCCGCGCGGTGGTTGACGTCGACCGGGCCTCCCTCGCCCGCGAATACCTGCCCGAGTTGCGCAAGCGCACCGGCGCCGAGGTGGTCGCCGTCACCCTCGACGTCGACGGCGCACTCGTCGGCGGCCTCGACGGCGGCGGCCACCGCTGCCGGACCGAGCCGGTGGCGGCCAGCCATGCGGTCGGCGCCGGCGATGCCTACCTCGCCGCTATGACGCTGGCGCTGGCCGCCGGTGCGGCCGTACCCGCCGCGAGCCACCTGGCGCACCTCGCCGCCGCCGCGACCCTGTCGGCACCCGGAACCTGCGTCTGCCGGCGCGACGACCTGCTCGCCGCCATCAAGACCGCGGATGCCGCCGGCATCGAGGCCGTGGACACCGGCATCGAGGCCGTGGACACCGGCGGCATCGAGACCGCTGCCGGCCAGCCGGTCGTGCTGGACGCGGACGGCCTGGTCGCGCTCGTCCGCCGGCATCGGGCCGACGGCCGGCGCATCGTCTTCACCAACGGCTGCTTCGACGTGCTGCACCGCGGCCACGTGCGCTATCTCGAGCAGGCCCGGGAACTGGGTGACCTGTTGATCGTGGCGGTCAACTCGGACGAGAGCGTACGCCGGCTGAAGGGGCCCGACCGCCCGGTCAACCCCGTGGAGGACCGGGTGGCCGTGCTCGCCGCACTGTCCTGCGTCGACCACGTGGTGGTGTTCGAAGAGGACTCCCCCGCCCACCTCATCCAGGGCGTCCGCCCGGACACGTACGTCAAGGGCGGCGATTATCCACCGGAGATGGTGCCCGAAGCGCCGCTGGTGCGGCGGCTCGGCGGCGAGGTACGCACCCTCGGCTACGTCCCGGACCGCTCCACCTCTGCGATCATCGACCGGATCCGAGCCAAGGCGAAAGGCGGCACCCCCGATACCGCCGGAAGCGATGACAGGGGTCCCTTCCTCACCGGGGAACCGGCGTGAACCGGCCGCTGGAGCCGGGCACCGCGGACGAGTTCTGCGCGCCCCGGCTACTCGACGTACTGGTGCCCACCCGTAACCGCCCGGCGGAACTGGCCGTCACGCTCGCCGGCCTGGCCGCGCAGGACTCCCCGGCCGGGTTCGGAATCGTGGTCAGCGACCAGTCCGATGGAGAAGCGCCCTGGACGAGTCCCGCGGTGGCGACGATGGTGCGGGTGCTGCGCCACCGCGGCTGCCCGGTCCTGCTCACCCGCCGGCTGCCCCGCCGCGGGCTGGCCGAGCACCGGGCGTACCTGCTCGATCAGTCGGCGGCCCGGTACGTGCTCAACCTCGACGACGACGTCTGGCTGGAGCCGGGCACACTGCACCGGCTGGTCACCGCGATCGAGGAGCTGGGCTGCGGCTTCGTTGGCAACGCCGTACACGGCCTGTCCTACGCCGACGACGTACGGCCGGACGACCACGAGCACTACGAGGAGTGGGACGGCCCGCCGCACCCCGAACACATCGAGCCGGGCACCCCGGAGTGGCACCGGGCCAGCATTCACCCGGCCGCCAACCTGCTGCATGTGACCGAGAAGCTGCAGTTGCCACCGGGCAGCTGGCGGGCGTACACGGTGTCGTGGATCGGCGGCTGCGTGCTCTACGACCGGGCCCGGTTGCGCGCCGCCGGGGGCTTCGACTTCTGGCGACAGACACCCGAGAACCATCAAGGCGAAGACGTGGCCGCGCAGCTCGCGGTGATGCGCCGGTACGGCGGTGCCGGGGTGCTGCCCAGCGGCGCCTACCACCTGGAGGCGCCGACGACCGTCACCGAGCGGACCGTCGAGGCGTGGGAGGTCGTACTGACCGACGAGCAGCGCCGCCGAGACGTCATCCCGTCCTGACGCCCACGCTCGCCGCGGCCACCTCAGCGGCCGGGTTGGTCGACGACCAGCGACGGTACGGCATCCCCGGTGGCGGTCACCGGCTCCCGGGCCAGGTCGGCCACCGCCTCCAGCACTTCGACCACGGGTACGTCGGTGACGAACGAATCCCGGTGCGGGCAGTTCCCGCTGCCCGGCCGGGCCGGGTAGATGTCCCGGCTGCAGTCCACTCCGCACACCGGGCAGTGCACGGTCCACGACACGATCGGCCGGTGCCGGGCACGCAGCGGCGTCGCGCAGTTGATGAGGTTGCCCACCCAGAAGATGCCCACGGTCGGGGTGCCGACCGCTGCGGCGAGGTGGATCGGACCGGTGTCGTTGGCGATCACCACCGCACACTCCGCGTACAGACCCCCAAGCCCGCCGAGGGAAAGGGCGCCGACGAGCCGGCGTACCGGCACCCGGGCGGCGGCCTCGACCCGCTCGACCAGCTCACGCTCGGCGGGGGTGCCGGTGACGACCACCTCGTACCCGTCCGCGACAAGCTGGTCCGCGACGGCCGCGAACCGCTCGGGCGGCCACCGGCGCCGGGTGTCGGTCGCGCCCGGGTGCAGGGCGGCCCGCGGCCGGTCGGGTACGCCGGCGACCGCATGCGCCTCGGCGAGGTCGGCGACGGTGACCGCCACCTGTGGCGTCACGGTCACCGGCACCGCGCCCACCAGCCCCGCCACCTCCAGGTAGCGGATGACCTCCGGCTGGTAGTAGACGTACCGGATCCATCGGTCGAGCGGCGGCGCGTCGTCGGCGCGCAGCCCCGCGGTGACGCGGGCGCCCAGCTCGCTTACCAGCGGGTTGGAGTTGGCGCCGCCGCCGTGCATCTGCACCGCGATGTCGAACCGTTCGGCGCGGGCCGCCGGGAGGAAGTCGTCCATCGACGACGCCGGCTCGTCCGGGCCCTGCTCGCGGATACCGGGTGCCGGTGGCACCACGAGCACCCGGTCGACCGGGCCGGGTCGGTCCTGCAGCCAGCGGGCGTGCCAGGGAGCCCCGATGAGCACCAGCTCCGCGGCGGGGTACGCCACCCGCAACGCCTCCAGCGCCGGGATGGCGAAGATGAAGTCACCCAGGGCGTTGGCCCGCAGCACCGCGATGCGCGCGACGTCGGGCACCGGCTCGTGGAGCGCCCCGATCATGCGCGACGGGTCAGCCGGCCTGCGGCGCGATGTCGCCGGTGGCGATGTCCGGCCGATGCAGCTCCCGGTCGGCCGCCGGGTCTGGCGACCGCG
>DASVMV010000381.1:0-19507 GCA_036384155.1 Micromonosporaceae bacterium | reverse complement strand
GAGCCCCGCCGCCACGGGCAACGCGGCCTGCCCGGGCTGCGCAGCCTCTGTCGGCCCCGCGGGCGCCGCCGCCTCCCGCTCCCGGGAATCGGCCGCTGCACCGGATAGCAGCCGCGGCCAGAGGCTCACCAGCCGCTGCCGGACCAGGGTCTCGTCGTCGGGCACGGCCAGACGCTAGGCCGGCCACAGATCGGTTCGCCCGGCTCGCGGCGTCGGCTGTGGACGACGAAGTGCCCTGTGGACAGAGCGCCGACCCGCGCCGCGGTGTGCTAGGAGCGGGCCTCCGGGTCGGCAGCCAGCACCGACCGACCCCCGTCGACGGGCACCGTCGCGCCGGTGATGAAGCTGGCGTCCGGCGACAGCAGGAAGGCGACGGCGGCGGCCACCTCCTCCGTACTGCCGACCCGGCCCGCCGGGTGCAGCCGGGCCATCTCGGCCTCCACCCGGTCCGCCTCGGCGGGCTGCAGACCGGCCAGCAGTGCCGCGTACCGCTCGGTCGCGATCGAGCCGAGCGCCACCGCGTTGACCCGGATTCCCAGCCGGCCGTACTCAACCGCCAGCGCCCGGGTCAGTCCCTCAATGGCGGCCTTCGCCGTGACGTACGGAAGGCAACCCGGCACCGCCCGGCGGGCCTGGTGCGATGACACGTTGACGATCGCGCCACCGGCGTCGCCGGCAAGGAAGCGGCGGACGGCCGTGGTGCACCCGACCACGGCCGGGGCCAGGTTCAACCCGATCAGGTCGAGCACCTGGTGCGGCGGCGCGGAATGCACCGAGGCGTCCCGGAACACGGCCGCGTTGTTGACCCAGCCGGTCAGCTGGCCGGCCGCCGAGGCGAGATCGGCCGCCCGCTCGGTGACGGCCTCGTCGGCGGCATCGCCGGGCAACGCGCGCAGGCGGGAGCCGGCCGGGTGCTCCGCCGTCCAGGCGAGTGCAGCCGGGTCGAGCTCGATCGCCACGACCGCGCCGCCGTCGCCCAGCAGGCGCTCGACGACAGCCCGACCGACGCCCCGACCACCGCCGGTCACCACATATGAACGCACCGCTGCCTCCGATCCCGCGGCTCAGCCGCGCCGATGGACGACGACACAGACCAGGCCGGGGCCCACATGGGCGGCGACGACGGCGCCGATCTCGGTCAGGTAGCGGTCCTTGAGCTGGCCGCCCAGCCGGTTGGCCAGCGTCTCGGCAAGCTGCGCGGCGCGGGTCTCGGCGGCCAGGTGGTGTACGGCGATGTCCACGTCGGCATCGGCGGCCGCCTCCACCGCGAGGTCGGCCAGTCGCGCCAGGCCCCGGCTGGCGGTGCGCACCTTGTCCCGCAGCAGGATGCCGCCGTCAACCATGTGCATGATCGGCTTGACCGAGAGTGCGGTGCCGAGCAGCGCCGACGCGGCGTTTATCCGCCCACCGCGGCGCAGGAACTCCAGCGTGTCGACGTAGAAGAGGGTCGTCGTGCGCTCGATCGTGTCCAGCGCCGCCTGTCGCACCGCCACCGGGTCGCTCCCGCCGGCGGCGGCGGCTCCGGCGGCGAGCGCCGGGAAGCCCAGCCCCATCCCGGTCGACTGGGCGTCGATCACCTCCACCCGGCCGCCGAAGTCGGCCGCCGCCAGGGCGGCCGCCTCGACCGTGCCGGACAGCTGCGCCGACAGGTGCACCGACACGACCGCCTCGGCGCCCCGGTCGAGAAGGCGGCGGTACGTCTGTGCGAACTGCTCCGGAGACGGCCGGGAGGTGGACACCGATACCCGCCGGGCACTCATCGCCCGGGCGGCGTCGGCGGGACTCACCTCGTCGCCCTCCCGGCCCTCCACCCCGTTGATGACGACGGTGAGCGGAACGACGGTGAGGCCGTGCCGGCCGGCCAGCTCGGCGGGCAGGTAGGCGGTGGAGTCGGTCACAACCGCGACGGCCATGCCGGCACCGTAGCCGATTCCAGGGCGGGCGGCGGCAACCGGCCGGCCGTGCCTCGGACCGGGCCGTGGCTCGGACCGGTCCGTGGTCTCAGACCGGGGCGGACGCGGTGACCGGTACGACGGCGCCGACATTGTGGGCCCGCAGCTGCCAGCCCTCGAGGTGATGGTCGCCGGCGCCGGCACGGGTGCGCCGGTCGAGGCCACCGTGGCGCAGTTCGCTCCAGTGGCAGTTGTACAGCGGCCCGATGGTGCGCAGCACCGCGCTCGGCCAGTTGAGCAGGTGGCCGCAGCCCTGCCGGGCCGCGCCGCCGTGGGTGACCACCACGATCGTCGCCCCGGGCATCGCGTCGGCGGCGTCCTGAAACGCAGCGGCCACCCGCTTTCCGAGATCGTCGAGGCTCTCGATCTCGGCACCCGGGGACTGGTCGCCGGCCCGCCAGCGGGCGTGTTCGGCCGGGAACCGCTCGGCCACCTCGGCCAGGGTGAGCCCCTGCCACTGACCGTAGTACCGCTCCCGCAGGCGGGGATCGGTGCGTACCGGCAGCCCGGTCAGCGCGGCGAGCGCCGCCGCCGTATCCACGGCCCGGACCAGGTCGCTGGAGACGATCGCGTCCGGACGCAGCGCCGCGAGCTGCGGAGCGGCGGTCGTGGTCTGCTCCCGACCCAGGTCATTGAGTGCCGTGTCGGTCTGCCCCTGAACCCGGTCGCCGGCGTTCCAGTCGGTATTGCCGTGCCGCCAGACGATCAGTCGGGTCATTCCGATGCACCCGTGTCGGCCTCGACGAGGTCGCGGTCGACGAACGGGATGGTGGGACAGTCCTTCCACAACCGGTCGAGGGCGTAGAACTCGCGCTCCTCGCTGTGCTGCACGTGGATGACGACGTCGACGTAATCCAGCAGCACCCAGCGGCCGGCCCGCTCCCCTTCGCGGCGCACCGGCTTGGCCTTCTCCGGAAGCTCGAGGAGCCGCTCCTCGATCGCATCGACGATGGCCTGCACCTGACGCTCGTTGGGCGCGGAGGCGATCAGGAACAAGTCGGTGATCACCAGCTGATCACCGACGTCGATGATGACGATGTCCTGGGCCTTCTTGTCGGCGGCGGCCTGGGCGGCCGCCAGCGCCAGCTCACGGGAGCGTGCGAAAGCTGTCACCATTCTCCTTCGATCAAACCGGACAACGGTTCAAGCGTCTCACACCGGCCGGGGTGCCGGCGGCGCGCCGACCGGCGAATCGGTATCAAAGCCCCGAAACCGCCCCAAGGTAGAGCCGCCGCTTCGCGATGTACTGCACGACGCCATCGGGCACCAGGTACCAGACCGGCTCGCCCGCCGCCACGCGCTGCCGGCAGTCCGTCGACGAGATGGCCATGGCGGGCACCTGCACCAGACTCACCGCCTCGGCCGGCAGGTGCGCCGCCGAGAGCTCGAAACCGGGCCTGGTCACACCGACGAAATGCGCCAGCTCGAACATATGGTCGGCGTCCTTCCACGACAAGATCTTCTCGAGCGCGTCCGCCCCGGTGATGAAGAACAACTGCGTCTTCGGGCCGTACTCGGCCCGCAGGTCACGCAGCGTGTCGACGGTGTACGTGGGTCCCTTCCGGTCAATGTCGACCCGGCTGACGTGAAACCGCGGGTTGGACGCCGTCGCGATGACCGTCATCAGATAGCGGTCTTCGGCCGGGCTGACCGCGATGTCGCCCTTCTGCCACGGAATGCCGCTGGGCACGAAGACGACCTCGTCCAGCCCGAACCGGTCGGCGACCTCGCTGGCCGCGACCAGGTGACCGTGATGGATCGGGTCGAAGGTGCCGCCCATGATCCCGATCCGGCGTACATCCTCGTCCACCGGCCGATCGTAAGCCGACTCCGCCCAGGCCCCTGGTGGGCGGCCCGGCCCACCACCGTTGTCGGCCGTCACCAGGCCGTCCACCCGCCGTCGACAACCAGGTTGTGGCCCGTCACGTAGCTGGAGGCGTCCGAGCAGAGAAAGAGCACCGCGCCCTTCAGCTCCTCGGGCCGGCCGATCCGGCCCAACGCAGTTCGGCCCGCCAGCTCGCGCACGAACGCCGCGCTCTGCTGAACCCGCTCCGACGGGAACGGGCCCGGGCTCACGGCGTTCGCCCGGATGCCGTACCGGGCCAGATGGGCCGCCGCGTACCGGGTCAGCTGGATCACACCCGCCTTGGCCGCCCCGTACGACGGAGGGTTGGCGAATTGCGGCGCAGCCGCGTACGCCCGGGGATCGGGCGAGACGAAGCCGTACATCGAGGCGACGTTGAGGATCGTCCCGCCGCGCTGGCCCATCATGGGCACGACCGCGCTGATGCACCGGAAGACGCTGTTCAATGTGCCGTCGATCCCGCGTCCCCACTCGTCGTCGGTCATCTCCTCCAGGCTGTTGGCAGCGCCGAACACCGCGTTGTTCACGAGGACGTCCAGGCGGCCGAACCGGTCCGCGGTGTCGGCAAAGCACCGCTGGATGGAGTCCCGGGAGGCAATGTCCAGGACGCCCGGCACGACGGTGGCCGCCGGGTTCGCGCCGGCGATCTCGGCGGCGGCGCGCTCGCACCGGTCCTGGTCGCGGCTGGCCACCACCACGGTCGCGCCCGCCTCGGCGAGGACCGATGCCATGCTGACGCCCAGGTGCCCGGTTCCTCCGGTCACCACCGCTACCCGGCCGTCGAGGCGGAACATTTCGGGAAAATGCATGCGAGATCTCCAGCGGCTGTACGGGACGTCCGGGCCTACCCCTGCCGGGCGGGCCAGGTCGCCGGATTGATCAGGTGTTCCGGGACGTCGGCGAAGCATTCCTCCAGCGCCCGCACCATGCCGGCGTCCAACGCCGGACCGGCCAACAGGTCGAGCAGTTCCCGCAGCTGGGCGGCGGTCTCCACGCCGACCAGTACGGAGGTGATGCCCGGCTGGGTCAGTGGGAACCTCAGCGCCACCTCCTTTTCCGTACGCCCCGCCCGGCGGCAGATCCGCTCGAACTCGTCCCGCAACGGCAGGATGTCGGTCAGCCCGGCCGGTACCTCATCCCGGGGCATCAGCACCAGGCCCTGCAGGAAGGCGCTCCGGGTGAAGACCGCTAGCCCACGCCGGTGCGCCTGTTCCAGGAAGCCCGATCGACGTAGCCGCTGATCGAAGACGCTGAACGGCGCCTGCACCACCTCGATGTCGGGCTCGGTGAGGGCGCGTTCGGCTTCGTCCGGAGCGTAGACCGAGACCCCGAGGTGAGCGATGCGGCCCTCCGCGCGGCGCCGGCGAAGCAGGTCCACGAGCGCACCCGCGCCGGCGTCCAGCTGGCCGAAGCGGTGCAGCAGGTAGGCCTCCACCATCGGTCGGCGCAGCCGGTGCAGGGAGTCGGTCAGCCACTCGTCGGTCAGGGCCGCCGCGGCGTCGGGGGCGATGTCGGAACCCACGTCCTGCGCCGCCGTCTTCGTCTCCACGAGCAGGTCACCCGGCACGTCGAGCTCTTGCAGCAGCTCGCCGAGCAGCAGCTCGCTGTCGCCGTACGCGCGGGCCGTGTCGAGGGCGTTGACCCCGGCGCGAAACGCCGTCTGCAGGATCGCGCGCGCCTCCTCGCGGGGCGGGCGGCCGATGCGGTTGGCTACGCCGTAGTCGAGGCCGAGCTGCACGGTACCTAACATCAGTCGCGAGACGCGGCGGCCCAGCATGTGTGCGTACTGCATGGTCACGACCCGGTCAGCCCGCGACGGGCACGACCGCGCGGGCCGCCAGCGCCCGGCGCAGGTCGTCGTCGGCGTCGGTCACCGCGCGGCGCAGGCCCGAGGTGATGTCCGCGCGTCCGAGCAGCGCCGCGGCCAGTTCCCGGGTCCGCTCCGCCACGGCGTACCGCGGGAACGCCAGGCGGGCCAACGCATCGGCGACCCACGGGGTACGCCGGTGGGCCATCGCCGGCATCTCGGCGAAGTACCGCTCCACGTAGGACGCGGTCAGGTCGGCCTGCTCCGGCTGCCAGAATCCCGCGGCGGCGGCCTCGACCAGCCGGTTGGACAGCGTCAGGTCCTCGACGATCGCCTGCCACGCCCGCTGCTTGGCCGACGGGTCGGGCAGCGCCGCCCTGCAGCGAGCCGCGTTCTCCGCACCCGTGGCACTTCGGTCGGCCGCCAACTCGGCGTCGATCTCGGCGGGACCGATGGCACCGAGGATCGCGAGCCGGTACAGCACCAGCCAGCGGAAGTCGGTGTCCACGACGACGCCCGCCGGCACGTCGGTGCCGGCCAGCCACCCGGCCAGCCGAGGCGCGTCGGCGCTCACCGCCGCGAAGCCGCGCGCGGCAGCCAGTCGCAGCGACGGGTCGTCCGGGCCGGTCGACAGGAGCCGGTCGCATGCCTGGGCGACATGTTCCAGCGCCGCGGCCCGGCCGTCGGCGTCCAGGTAGCGGTCGATCAACGACCGGCTGAGGGTCAGCACGTCCTGCACCACGATCACCTCGGTCTCGCTGGGCAGCGCGGCCAGGATGAGGGTGACCAGGTCGGCGACGGGACGCTCCCCGTCGGTGACGGCGTCCAGGGTCTCGCCCCACAGCACCGCGCGGGTCAGCGAGTCGGCCAACGCGGGCAGGATCAGCGGTACGGCGGCCGCGGAGTCCGGGTCGAGCCGGATCTTGGCGAACGTCAGGTCACCGTCGTTGGGCAGCAGAAGGCCGGCGGCCGGCTCGCCAACCAGTTCGGGGATCGGCGTACGGCCCCCGTCGACCGCCGGATCGAGATCGACCTCGAGCCGGCGGCGCAGCCGCGCGGCCGTGCCGGTGGGTTCGACGTCGTACAGGCCGACCCCTAGCCGGTGGGGGCGCAGCACCGGGTGGCTCGGCGGCGCGGTCTGTACGATCGCCACGTCCGTGTAGCGCCCGGTGTCGTCCACGGTCGCCTCGGTGCGCAGCGTGTTGACCTGTGCCTCGCGCAGCCACACCCGGGCCCACGCCGCGAGGTCGCGCCCGCTCGCCTGGGCCAGCGCGGTCAGCAGGTCGGCCAGGGTGGCGTTGCCGAAGCGGTGGGCGGCGAAATGCGCCCGCAGCCCGGCCAGGAACGCCGCGTCGCCCACCCAGGCGACCAACTGCCGGAGCGCCGCGGCGCCCTTCGCGTACGAGATGCCGTCGAGGTTCTGCAGCCCTTGGGCCACGTCGGCTACCTCTTCGGGCGCGACCGGGTGGGTGGACGGACGCTGGTCGGCGGCGTACCCCCAGGCCTTGCGGAGCATGGCGAAGGTGGTCCAGGTGCTTCTGAAGCGGGTGGCCTCGGCTGCCACCCGGTATCCCATGTACTCGGCGAAGGACTCGTTGAGCCACAGGTCCTCCCACCAGCGGAGGGTGACCAGGTCGCCGAACCACATGTGGGCCATTTCGTGTGCGATCGTGGTGGCCCGCCGCTCCCGCTCGCTCTCGGTCACCGCCGACCGGAAGATGTAATCGTCGCGGAAGGTGACGATGCCCGGGTTCTCCATCGCACCGAGGTTGAACTCGGGAACGAACGCCTGGTCGTACTTGCCGAACGGGTAGCGGTCGCCGAAGAGCTGGTGAAACCGGTCGAAGCACTGCTTGGTGATCGTGAAGAGCTCCTCGGCGTCCTTGTCGAGGTGCTCGGCCAGTGAACGCCGGGCGTAGATCGCGAGCGGGATCCCGTCGTGCTCGTCCCGCGTCACGTGGTACGGACCCGCGATCAAAATGACGAAGTATGTCGCCAGCGGCGGCGTGGCCGCGAACTCCCACCGGCCCGGGCGGGGGTTGGCGGCGACGGGGCCGTTGGCGGCCACGATCCACTCCGGCGGCGCGGTGACGCTCAGCCTGACCGGCGCCTTGAGGTCCGGTTGGTCGAAGCAGGCGAACATGCGCTGGGCGTCGTCGTTGGAGGACGACCCGTACAGGTAGGTGGCCCCGTCGGCCGGGTCGACGAAGCGATGCAGCCCCTCGCCGGTGTTCGTGTAGGCCATGTCGGCCTCGACCGTCAGCGTGTTGTCCGACTCGAGCGCGGGCAGCGGGATCCGGTTGTCGTCGAGCGTGGCCGGGTCGAGGTCAGCGCCGTTGAGGCGTACCAGGGTGGGCTTCGCCTGCTTGAGCTCGACGAAGGTGGCGGCGCCCGGGGTGGCCCGGAACCGGATGGTCGTGCGCGAGCGGAAGCCGCTGTCGCCGAGGGTGAGGTCGAGATCGACGTCGTAGGACTCGACGGACAGCAGGGCGGCGCGCTCGGCGGCCTCGGTACGCGTCAGGCTCGGCATCCGTTCATCCTGCCCGACTGGACCATGGCGCCGGGGCGCAGGGCTGGCCCGAGGGTCACTCAGCGACGACGAGGCTCTGCGGCGCCGCCTGCTTCATCCGCGTACGCAGCCACTTGAGCTGGGCGGCGGTCTCCCCCTCGCAGGTGTGCACCACGGTCAACAGTTCCTTGTCCCGAGCGCCCAACGCCGCCTGCCCCACGACCGTCCAACAGATGTCGCACTCGGACGCCATGAGGTAGAGGTCCTGGAGGTCGCGCAGCAGTCCGACGCCGCCGGTTCGGGTGCCTTTGAACAGCTCGGAATGGAGCCGCTCGGGTTCGTCCGGGGCCTCTTCGGCGTATCGCCGGGCGAACGGTTCCAGTTGCTCGGCGTGCCGCCCGCACTGGGCCGACAGTCGCTCGCAGATGTGGAAGACGTCCGGCTCCTCCCGGTGCGCCGCGCCGACCTCGCCAAAGGCCTCGCCGAGCTTGACCTGGGCCCGGTGCAACAGCCCGAGATAGTGCGCCAGGTGCATCTCACTCCTCCCTCGACGGTGCCTCGGCGGCCGGTCCGCCAACCGTGACGGGGATGCCCGACCCGTCCAGCGGGGCAGGGCCGCCGACCGTGGGCGCGGGCGCGGGACGACCCCCCGAGTCCGCCTCCTTCACCACCCGGACCGCAGCCACCTTGAAGATCGGCTGCTTGGAGACCGGGTCCCAGGCGGTGATGGTCATCTCATTCGCTGCCCGGTCATGCCGGCCCGCGCCGGGCGCGGCACCGTCCGCCGTGTCCCAGTAGCCGTAGTGGAAGGGCACGAACACCACGCCGGGACGGATGCCGCAGACACGGGCCCGGGCTCGGACGACCCCGCGCGGTGACTCGACCCGGACCAGGTCCCCCTCCCCCACGCCGAGCTTGTCGGCGTCGGTCGGGTTGATCTCCACCCAGGACTCCGGCGCGGCGTCCGCGAGCTGCGGGGCCCGGCCGGTCTTGGTCCGGGTGTGGAACTGGTAGACGGTCCGGCCGGTGGTAAGCAACAGCGGGAAGTCGTCGCTCGGCACCTCCGGCGACGGCTGGTACGGCACCGCGTGCAGGAACGCCCGTCCGCGCGGCTCCTTGGCCCGGTACTCGTCGGGCTGCGATTCCGCTCCGGTCTGCATGTCCTGGCCGTACGTCTCGCAGTAGCTCGGGTCGGTGTTGAAGACGCCTTCGGTGTAGAGCCGTTCCGTGCCGTCCGGGTGCTCCTCGTTGCACGGCCACTGGATGCCGCCGCTGCGCAGCCGCTCGTACGTCATGCCGGTGTAGTCGCACGGGCGGCCGCGGGAGCACTCCTTCCACGCCTCGAACGCCGACTCCGGGTCGGTCCACTTGATCAGCGGTGCCCCGTCCCTGTCCCGGAAGTCCATCCGCCGCGCGTAGTCGAGGAGTATGTCGAGGTCGGGGCGGGCCTCCCCGGGCGGGTCGACGGCCTTGTCCGAGATGTGCACGGTCCGGTCGGCGTTGGTGAAGGTGCCGGTCTTCTCGCCCCAGGTCGCCGCCGGCAGCACCACGTCGGCCAGCGCGGCCGTCTCGGTCAGGAAGAGGTCCTGCACCACCACGAACAGCTCCGGCTTGGACAGGATCCGGCGGATCCGGGCCAGGTCCGGCAGGGACACCGCCGGGTTGGTCGCCGAGATCCAGAGCAGCTTGATCGAGCCCTGCTCGGCGTACCGGAAGATCTGCATGCAATGGGTCGGCGGCGACCAGTGCGGGATGGTGTCGACGTCGACGTTCCAGAGCCGGGCCAGCTGCCCGACGTGCTCGGGATTCGCCCAGTTGCGCAGGCCGGGCAGGTCGCCGTCGGCGCCGCACTCGCGGTTGTTCTGCGCGGTGGGCTGGCCGTTCATCTGGCAGACCCCGGCGCCGGGGCGGCCGATCATGCCGCGGATCAGATGCAGGTCGTTCACCTGGCACGAGGCGGCGGTGGCCTGGTTGGACTGGTAGAAGCCCTGCAACACCGTGGAGAGCAGCCGCTCCGAGTGCCCGAGCAGCTCGGCGGCCTGCTCGATCTGCCGGGCCGGCAGGTCGCAGATCTCGGCCACCGTGGCGACCGGGTAGTCCTCCACCACCTTGCACAGCTCGTCGAAGCCGACCGTGTGCGCGTGGACGTACTCCTCGTCGTACCAGCCGCGCTGGATGAGTTCCCGGAGCAGGCCGTTGAGCAGTGCGACGTTGGTGCCGTTGCGCAGCGCGAGGTGCACGTCGGCCTCCCGGGCCACGGGGGTGGCGCGCGGGTCGACCGCGAGCATCGCCGGCGGATTCGGCCCGCGCCGCCGGTCGAGCATCCGCATCCAGAGCACGGTCTGGGTCTCGGCGACGTTGTGCCCCCAGAGCGCGATCGCGTCGCAGTGGTCCACGTCGGTGTACGACCCGGGCTGCCCGTCCGTGCCGAAGGACGCCTTGAGCGCCGAGGCGGCGGTGGCCGTGCAGAGCCGGGTGTTGCCGTCCATGTGCGGGGTGCCGAGCCCGGCCTTCCCGATCACCGCGAGCGTGTAGTACTCCTCGAGAAAGAGTTGACCGCTGGTGTAGAAACCGAAGTGTCCCCAGCCGCCCGGGCCGTCGAGCAGCTCCTTCGACCGGGCCACGATCCGCCCCATCGCGGTGTCCCAGTCGGTCTCCACCAGTCGGTCGCCCTCGCGGATCAGCGGCCGGCGCAGCCGGTCCGGGCTGTGGTTGGCCTGCCAGCCGTACAGGTCCTTCGGGCCGACCCGGCCGTGGTTGATCCGGTCGCCGGCCCGCCCGCGGACCCCGACGATCCGGTCGTCGATCACCGCGATGTCCATCGCGTCGCCGTTCGAGTGCAGAATGGACGCGGTGGGCACCCACCGCTGCACGTCCGCCTCGGTGTGCCCGTCGGCGAGGAAGCTGTCGACCCGCACCGGCCACCGCTCCCCCGGCCCGTACGGCGTGCGCGGCCCCCACGGGTCCGCGATCCGGTCCACCACCTCAGGCCTCCTTCTCCGACGTTGTCCGCCACAGCGGCATCTGCCGGCCGGTGGCTCGGTTGAAGAGCAGGTCGACCAGGGTGACCAGGAGCACGGCTGCGAACGCGACGACGAGTTGGGTGGGGGTTTTCAGCAGCCCCAGGCTCACGATCAGGGTCGTGGCGCCGGCCGGCGGATGGGGCGACCTCACCAGCACCAGCACCGCGGCGGTGACCGCCAGCGAGCCGGCCGCGGCGATGATCCGCGGCATCGAGACCCCCTCCTGGAGCGCCGGCGGGTGGCCGGCCAGACCGGTGACGACCAGCAGGGCGTACCCGGCGAGCAGCGCGACCAGGTGGCCGATCAGGGTGTTGCGGGGGGACGACTCCGGTGCGTCCGGCTTCTCGACGTGCAGCATGATCGCGGGACCGAGGCTGGGAAACAGCCAGGGCTGCCGGGTCAGCAGCGCCACCAGGCCGGCGATCACGATCGCCACTGCGCTGCCGGCGAAGGCCCGGGTGCCGGTACGGCCTTGCGCCTGAGTGGAGGTAACTGAAGCCATGGTGAGCGCTGTACCCGGGCCACCGCGGGGCGAACCTCGATCTCCGTTCGTCACCGGCCGCATCGTTCGTCATCCACATGAGATGTCGCGTGCTCGCTGATCCCGTCCGCGCGGGACATGCTGGTACCGCTGACCGCAGCCTCCGCGGGCGTACAGCGAGTGCCAGACTCGGCGGCGGAGCACCACGCCCCAGGTAAGGCTCGAAACGAGGACGAGGACACCCATGCGCCCTGCCTTCTGGCTCGACGAGAACCTCGACCGTGAGCACGCCGTAGACGGGCACAGCCGGTACGGCGCAGAGCTACGCCGCCGGATGGGCGAATTCGCCGGCGTCTGGGGCGACATTGCTCCGGTGACGTTCGCGGTAACGGCGTGGCGAATCGCCACCACGCTCTCACCGGGCTATGTGCGCTGGCACGGTCGGATCGTGTCCGCAACGTGCCTGCGCAGCCCGTGGGACGGCAGCCTGACCTGCGAGGTGAACCTCGTCTCGCCGTGGCCGGCCGAACTGACCTGGACCAGGGAATGGTGGCGCGACCGCGGTTGGCGGGGCTGGCCACAGCTGTTCGGCCAGTACGTGCCGCCGTCCGAGCAGGACCTGACCCGCGCCCCTCATCTGCGGGCGATGCTGCTGGTGCAGGCGCCGGTCCCGCTCGACGATCTGCCCGCCGCCCCGGACGGGCCACCCGACGAGCTGGAGCAAACGGCGCGCAGAGCTCTCAGTGTTCTTGTCCGGGAGCTCAACGACCTCCTCGCCCCGATCATCGGCCAGCTCGAAGCCGGTGTACCGGCGGGTTCGTAGCGGACGCGCCCGGTGGCGTCACGACTTTCGCCGTTGCCCTTCGGGTTACGAGCTTTCCGACTTCGTTGACATGGTGGCGGAACGATCCGGCCCCGCGGGCCTCACGAGGCGCTGGCTGCGTCCGTCGCTGCTTTTTCGGCCTTGATGGCCTCCCATCGGTCGAGCAGGGTGGGCATCTCGTTGTGCACGAACTCGAAATAGTCGCGCATCTGGGCGACGCGGGCGCCGGCGCCGGTGGCCGGTCCGCCGAGCGCCTCCACTCCCTCGCCGGCGATCTCCGAGAACACCTTCAACAGGGTCCCCTTGAGCGCGCTTACCTCGTACCAGGCGTCGCTGGGGAGGCGGTAGCGATCGCGTCGCGACCCCGGGACCGGTTCGCGGCGCAACATCTGGATCTGGAGGAGGTACCGCACGGCCCCGGACACCGCCGCCGGACTGATGTCCAGCCGCTCGGCGATCTGCGCCGCGGTCAACGCTTCCTCGTCAGCACACATGATCACGAAGAGCACGCGCGCGGCCATCCGGGGGAAGCCGAGGCCGGCGAAGGTCATCGCCATGTGCTCGATGAACTGGCGGACCGCCGCATCGTCCCGGCCGGTGTCACCTCGGTCGGTCATTCGCCACCCCCCATCTTGACGCGCTTCATACGCTCCACGCTCTTCACGACATTGTGAAACAAGCGTAGCTTCGGTCGTATGGAAACCACCATAAACGCGTCCGGCCTGCAGAAGAGCTTTGGCCGAACACGCGCACTCGACGGTCTCGACCTGACCGTGAACAGGGGCGAGGTGCACGGCTTCCTGGGCCCGAACGGCTCGGGCAAGACCACCACGATCCGGATTCTGCTCGGCCTGCTGCGGGCCGACGGCGGGTCGGCCACGCTCCTCGGCGGCGACCCGTGGCGGGACGCCACCACCCTGCACCGACGGCTCGCCTACGTGCCCGGCGACGTCACGCTGTGGCCGAACCTGACCGGCGGCGAGGTGATCGACATGCTCGGCAGGATGCGCGGTGGGCTCAACCGGCAACGGCGCAACGAACTGCTCGAACGGTTCGACCTGGACCCGAAGAAGAAGGGGCGCGCCTACTCGAAGGGCAACAAGCAGAAGGTCGGCCTGGTCGCCGCTCTGGCCTCCGACGTCGAGCTGTTGATCCTCGACGAGCCGACGTCGGGCCTCGACCCGCTGATGGAGGAGGTCTTCCAGCAGTGCATCGAGGAGGAACGGGAGCGTGGACGGACCGTCCTGCTGTCCAGCCACATCCTCGCCGAGGTGGAGGCGCTCTGCGACCGGGTGACCATCATCCGGCTGGGTCGGGCGGTGGAGACCGGCACGCTCGCCGAGATGCGGCACCTCACCCGGACGTCGATCACGGCCGACCTCGCCGGCCCGCCGGATGGCCTGAGCACGCTGGCCGGCGTCCACGACCTGCGGGTCGATGGCAGCCGGGTGCGGTGCGAGGTCGACACCGACAAGCTCGACGCGGCACTGCGCCAGCTCACCTCGGTCGGCGTACGCAGTCTCGTCAGCCAGCCGCCGACGCTGGAGGAGCTGTTCCTGCGTCACTACCAGGACGACCTGACCGGCCGTGGGAACCACGTGCGCGCGGCGGTGTCGTCATGACCGGTCTCGCCGGTACGGGTTCACTGGTCCGGCTCGCGCTGCGCCGCGACCGGGTGATGCTCGCGGTGTGGATCCTGATCTTCATCGTGACGGCCGCCGGATCGGCGTCCGCCACTGTCGGTCTGTACGGCACGCCCGAGTCGAGGATGCAGGCGGCCGCCAGCATCAACAACAGCCCGTCGCTGGTCGCGCTTTACGGCCTGATCTACGACGAGTCCTCGGTTGGCGCTCTATCCATGATCAAATTGGGGGCGTTCGGCGGCGCGCTGGTGGCGGTGTTCGCCATCCTGCTCATGATCAGGCATACCCGCGCCGAGGAGGAGGCGGGTCGGCTCGAGCTCGTGGGCTCGGCGGTCGTCGGCCGGCATGCCCCGCTGGCGGCGGCCCTGATCGTGACGGCTGGCGCAAATCTCGCGCTCGGCCTGCTCACCGCGCTGGGGCTCATCGGGTCCGGGCTGCCCGCCTCGGGGTCGTTCGCGTTCGGGCTGGCCTGGGCGAGCGTCGGCATCGCCTTCGCGGCCGTCGCGGCAGTCGTTGCGCAGGTCACCGAAAGCGCGCGGGCGGCCACCGGGATGGCCATGGCGGTCCTCGGCGTCGCCTACGTGTTCCGCGCGGTCGGCGACACTGCCGCCGACCGCGGTGCCGGATGGCTTCGCTGGCTGTCGCCCATCGGGTGGGGTCAGCAGGTACGCCCGTATCAGGGGGACCGCTGGTGGGTTCTCCTGCTGCCGGCCGCGTTCTTCGTTGTGGTGACCGCCGCCGCGTACGCCCTCGTCGAGCGGCGTGACCACGGCGCCGGCCTGCTGCCGGACCGGCCCGGCCCGGCGACCGCCGGCCGAAGCCTCGGCGGGCCGTTCGGACTCGCCTGGCGCCTGCACCGCGGTGCGCTGTTCGGCTGGGCGGCCGGCTTCGTACTGCTCGGGCTGGTGTTCGGCAACGTCGCTTCCAACGTCGGCGACTTCCTCGACAGCCCGGGAGCCAGGGACCTGATCCAGAAGCTGGGTGGGGTGCAGGGTCTCACCGACGCGTTCATGTCCACCGAGCTCGGCATGATCGGCGTGATCGCCTCCGCGTACGGCGTGCAGGTCGTGATGCGGCTGCGGTCCGAGGAGAGTGAGCTGCGGGCGGAGCCGGTGCTCGCCACCAGGGTCGGCCGACTCTCCTGGGCGTGGAGCCACCTCGCGATCGCGCTCCTCGGCACCACGATCCTGCTGATCGGCGCCGGACTGGGCGCGGGTCTGACATATGCGGCGCAAACCGGGCACAACGGCGACTTCTGGCGGGTCCTCACCGCAGCGCTGGTGCGGCTGCCCGCAGCCTGGGTGATCGCCGGCATCGCCATGGCCGCGTTCGGCCTCGCTCCACGGGCCGTCATCGCCGGCTGGGCGGCGCTCGTCGCGTTCCTGCTGCTCGGCGAGTTCGGCCCGTTGTTCGAGCTGGATCAGTGGGTGATGAACGTCTCGCCGTACGCCCACGTCCCCAGGCTGCCGGGCGGCGACCTGTCGGCCACGCCGCTGGTCTGGCTTGCGGCCGTCGCCGCGGTGCTCATCGCGGCGGGACTGACCGGCTTCCGCCGCCGCGACATCCCAGTCACCTGACATCCCGTTCGTATCCGACGCTAGGCCCGCGCGGCGCCGGCGCTCAGAGCGAGCCGGGTACCGGTCAGGACGACCTTACGCATTCGAAAGCAGCCGCTCGCGGTCACCGCCCGGTCAGGACCGGTGGTGGCCGCGAGCGGCTGCTTTCGGGGCGCCGGGCGTCAGCTGCGCACCTGGTCGCGGGCCTGCTGGGCCTGGTCGCGTACGTCCTCCGCGGCGGCCCGGCCCTCGTTCTTGACCGTCTGCGCCGCGTCATGCGCCTTGAAATTGACCGAGTCGGCGGCGTGCTGCGCCGGCTCGCGCAGGTTCTCGCGCATGTCTGAGGCGACCTCGCCGAGCCGGTCGGTCACCACGCCGCTGTGCTCGCTCGCCTTTTCCTTGAGCTGCGTGGCAGCCTGCTGCTCGCGCCGCGTCGCCGGAATCAGCGACGACGCCAGCCAGCCCACCCCGAAGGCGACGAGGCCGGCCGCGAGCGGGTTGCCCTCGGACTTCGCGCGAATCTTGCTCGGCGCCCGATGCGCCGCGTCCTGCACGGTCGACGCCGCCGAGTGCGCGGCGTCGGAGACGCTGGACGCCGCCGACGACGCGCGGTCCGCCACCGAACTCGCGGCCGATCCGCTGCTGTCGCCGAAGTCTGACGCGGTTCCCATGACGTTGTCCCTCACCTTCTGCAGCGCGCCCCGGGCCCGCTGCTTCCGATCCTCGACGATGCGGCTCGGGCTGACCTTGTACGCCAGCGCGTCCACATCACTGCTCAAGCTGTTCCGGGTCGCTTCGATTTCGCGCCGGATCTGGTCGGGGTCAGTGCTCATCGGACAACCGCCTCCTTGTCCGGCTTCAATGCTTCCGGAATGCGTTGCACCGTCTCGTTGGTCTGCTTGAGGCCTCGTACCCGGCGAGCGTTCGACTTGCCCATCGAGTAGAGGACGGCTGCGATAACCGCCCAGATGATCGCGACGATCAATGCGGCCCAGCCGGAGTCCATCACATTGGACAGTCCGGCCCACAGGGCCAGCGAGAGGAAGAGCGCCACCATGTAGCCACCGAACCCGGCGCCGCCGAAGAAGCCCGCGGCCTTGCCGGCCTTCTTGCCCTCCTCGCGCACCTCGGCCTTGGCCAACTCGACCTCTTTGCGCATCAGCGTGGACAAGTCCTCGGTGACCTGGCGCATCAGCTCACCGAGCGACCGCCCGGTGACGTCGGACGCCGTGGGTCTGGTGTTGTCGGACTGGTAGACCGGACCGACGTCCTGGTTCGGCAGCGTCATGGCCGGACCCCGCTGGACGGCACGCCCGGCAGCGGGTCGGTCTGGCCGGCCGGCGGCAGCGGCTGGGCGTACCCGGTCGGCGTCCCAGGCTCGGCGTAACCGGTCGCCGGCGCCGCGTACGGGTCGGCGGCCGGGCGGGGCGCCGGGGTCGGCGGAAGAACAGCCGTCCGGTCCGGGTCGCTGATCGGCACGGTGTCGTCTGACGCGAAGGCGCGCCCGGTGCCTGACATGGTGGGCTGCCCGTCCGAGGCCGAGGCGAGGTTGCGGGTCAACCGCCCGGCGAGGACGCCGAGCAGCGCGGCACCCGCCAGGAACGTGCCCGGGTTGCGCCGGGCGTAGTGGCGCACCTCGTTGACGATGTCACCGGGCTCGCGAGCCTCGAGCCAGCCGGCAACGCCGTGCACCCGATCGGCCGCCTGACGGGCGAGTTCGCTGACCGGGCCGGACTGGCCGCCCTGCTCGGCCATCGCCCGCATCTCGTCGGCCAGTGAGCGGAGCCCACCGGCGGCGCGACGCTGCTGGTCGCTGGTCTGGCTGGCGAGTTGGTCGCGCGCTTCGCCGTACAGATTGCGGGCCTGGCGGGTGGCCTCGCCGGCCACCTCACGACCCTGCTGCTTGGCGGTCTGGGCAACATCGGAGCCTGCCTGGGCGGCCTGCGACCCGACGTTGCGCGCCTGTTCGCGTACGCCGCCGTTGTCCGACTGCTGTCCGTACCCGGCTGGCTGTCCGTAAACGGACGACGAGGTTGGGGTGTCGTAACTCATGGGTTCCCTTCCGCTCGGTGTTCGATGCGGTTTCTTCTCGTGGGGCGCCGGTCATGTGTCGGCGTAACTACGCCCGTACCCACCGCAGCGGGCTTCATGCCACGTCACCGATCCAGGCATGGAAACCCCTGACCCGATGGCCACGTCGTCCCGCTGGACCTACGCTGTGCCCGTGACCGAGCGCGTGTCCGATGGGGAGGGCCCGGCGCCTGCCTTCCCGACGCATTCGAAGGGCGCGTTCGACCTGTCCCGCGCCACGTGGCGGCGGGCACCGGGCGACACGTCGGAGGGCGGCGTCGAGGTGGCGTTCGTCGACGACCTCGTCGGCCTGCGCAACTCCAGCCAGCCCGACGGCCCGGTCCTGGTCTTCACCACAGACGAATGGGACGCCTTCGTCGCCGGCGCGCAGGACGGCGAGTTCGACCTGTAGCGCTGCTCCGCCTCCCCGCACCCCATTTGGTACGGTCATCTCGTGCGCATGTCGACGAACGGTTGGCGGGCCCCCTGACGGGCGGCCCCTGCATCGCGTACGCACGAACCCCGAACCCCACGCGGCCGCCCGACCCGGGCGGCCGTTTCTCGTCGTGGCCATCCGGGCCGGGCGGTTCGCCCCTTCTGCGAAGGAGCCACCGATGACCGCAACCCTGCCCACCACCCGCACCCTCACCGGCTTCACCCCGACCGGTCGCCTTCACCTGGGCAACCTGCTCGGCGCAATCCAGCCGATCGTCGCCGCGCAACGCGACACCGACACCGTCGTGTTCCTCGCCGACCTGCATGCCCTGACCGTCACCCATGAGCCCGCGGAGGTACGCGCCCGCACGATTGAGCAGGCCGCGCTGCTGCTGGCCGCCGGCCTCGATCCCGTTCGGGCATTGCTCTACGCCCAGTCCCAGGTCTCTGCCCACACCGAGCTGCATTACCTGCTGGAGTGCGCGACCGGTGTCGGCGAGGCGCAACGAATGATCCAATTCAAGGAGAAAGCCACCCGGCAGCGGTACGTCCGGCTGAGCCTGCTCACCTATCCCGTCCTGATGGCCGCCGACATCCTGCTGCATGATGCACAGGAGGTACCGGTCGGCGCCGACCAGAGCCAGCACGTCGAACTCACCCGCGACGTGGCCACCCGATTCAACGCCCGCTACGGTCCGACGTTCGTCGTTCCGCGCGCCGTTCACCCGCGCACCGCGGCACGGGTCATGGATCTGGCCGAGCCGACAGCCAAGATGAGCAAGTCGAGCGCCAGCGACGCCGGGACACTGTTCCTCCTTGACTCGCCCGACACGATCCGGCGCAAGGTGCAGCGTGCGGTCACCGACTCGGCGACGGTCGTGGCGTACGAGCCGGCGACCCGGCCGGGCGTGGCCAACCTGCTGGAGATCCTCGCCGCGTGCACCGAGGGGTCACCGGTCGCGCTGGCCGAGCAGTTCCCGTCGTACGACGGGCTGAAGCGCGCCGTCGTCGACGCGGTTGTGGCGACCCTGCGGCCGCTCCAGGCGCGGCACGCGGAACTGGCGGGCGACCCGGGGTACATCCGCCGGGTGCTCGCCGGCGGAGCCGAGCAGGCCCGCGAGCGTACCGCCGAGCGGGTGCGCCGGGCGAAGGAGGCGATCGGCCTGCTCGACCCAGCCCCGTCGATCTAGGGCAAATTGCTGCGATTGGAGATCATCTAACGACCATTCGCCCTAGATCAAGATGAGCCGGGGGCACCGCTGGGTCTACTCGACTGCGTCGGGTTCCTCGCCGCCGGCGCCGGTCTCCGGCGCCGCGGGCGCCGCGGGCGCCGCGCCCGTTTCC